>NZ_JAAKGN010000123.1:0-15290 GCF_011039295.1 Modestobacter sp. KNN46-3
GGCGACCGCGGCTGAGTGGCTGGCCCGGCTCGAGGAGTCGATGGGCGCCCTCGTCGCGCTGCTCGGCCCCTTCCCCTACGACGACCTCTGGGTCTCGGTGCTGTCCAGCCAGACCAGCGGCATCGAGTTCCCCGGGGCGATCCAGTTCGGCGACGTCGACCCGGACTTCCGCCGGGCGCTGGTGACCCACGAACTCGCGCACATGTGGTTCTACGGCCTGGTCGGCAACAACCAGGCCGTGCACCCCTGGCTCGACGAGTCGTTCGCGACCTTCGCGCAGATGGTCGTCCACGGGGAGGGCTCGGCCAGCATGGCCGACCTGCCGGGGTCCCGCCGGCACGGCGTGGGCGAGCCGATCCAGTACTGGGAGCAGTTCCGGCGGCCCAGCTCCGCCTACTACGACACCGTCTACATCGTCGGCGGGACGACCCTGGCGGACGCCCGGACCCGGGTGGGCGCCGAGGCGTTCGACGCGGCGCTGCAGGAGTACCTGCGCGCGAACGCCTGGTCGATCGCCACCCCGGACGACGTCCAGGAGGCCTTCGCGGAGCTGCCGGAGGTGCTCACCGAGCTGGAGCGGGTCGGCGCGCTCCCCTGACCGGGCCCCGGGTCAGCGGGCGCAGGCGATGCAGGTGCGGGCCTGGGGGCGGGCAGCCAGCCGCTCCGGGGCGATCGGCTGCCCGCAGTCGGCGCACCGGCCGTAGTCCCCGGTCTCCGCGCGGGCCAGGGCGTCGTCGACGTCGGCCAGCCGACGGCGGGCCTGGTCCAGCAGCGCCACGACCTGCTGGCGCTCGAAGGCGATCGTCGCGCCCTCCGGGTCGTGCTCGTCGTCGGCGTTGGACGACCGGGACGCGGCCACGACCTCGTCGAACTCCCGGGTCAGCGCGTCGATCTGGGCCAGCGCCTCGGCCCGGGCGCGGACCAGCTCGTCGGTCACCGTCACGGCGCCATCGTCGCGCACCTCGGCCCCGTCAGGACGTGGCCCGGTCAGGACGACGTGCGCCGCAGCAGCCGCAGCGAACCGGTGCCGGGCAGCTCGGTGAACTCCCCCGACCCCAGCACCCGCTGGTAGACCCCGAACGGCGCCTGCCCGCCGTCGGCCGGGTCCGGGAAGACGTCGTGGATCGCCAGCGTGCCGCCGACGGCGAGCTTCGCCACCCAGGCGTCCTGGTCACGGCGCGCGGACTCCTCGGTGTGGCTGCCGTCCAGGAACAGCAGCGCCAGCGGTGTCGACCACAGCGGCGCCAGCACCTCCGACCGGGCGACGACGGCGACCACGACGTCCTCCGCGCCGGCGGCGGCGATGGTGCGCCGGAAGCCGGGGAGGGTGTCGATCCGCCCGACCAGCGGGTCGACCAGCGACGGGTCGTGGTACTCCCAGCCGGGCTGGTGCTCCTCCGAGCCGCGGTGGTGGTCGACGGTGACCACCTGCCGGCCGGTCTCCCGGGCGGCGGCGGCCAGGTACAGCGCCGACTTGCCCAGCCAGCTGCCGACCTCCAGCAGCGGCCCGGGCACCTGCACCGCCCGTGCCGCGGCGTAGAGCGCCCGGCCCTCGTCCGGTGGCATGAACCCGGGTGCGGCGGCCGCAGCGGCCAGCAGGTCGGTGGTCATCGGGCAGCTCCTCCGGTGCGGTCGGCCGGCAGCTCGGCGGTCGCGGGGGTCGCCGACGTCGCCGACGTCGCCGCGGCCGCCACAAGCGCGCCGATCAGCGTGGTCACCGGGACGGCGAGCACGAGCGCGATCCCGCCGACGAGCGTACGGACGACCTCCTCGCCCACCACCGAGCCGGTCAGCGTCGTCCAGAACGGGCGCTCGTAGATGTCGAACAGCAGCAGCAGCGGCAGCGCGGCGCCGGCATAGGCGAAGACGATCGTGTAGATCGTCGAGGCGATGTGGTCGCGGCCGATCGCCATGCCGCGCTGGAACAGCTGCACCCAGCCCATCTCCGGTGAGACCTCGTGCAGCTGCCAGACGGCGGAGGCCTGGGTGATCGTGACGTCGTTGAGGATGCCCAGCCCGGCCACGACGAGGGCGGCCAGCACGAGGCCGGAGAAGTCCAGGGTCGGGTCGAACTGGAGCAGCTGTACGGCCTCCTCGTTGGCCAGCCCGGTGAGGTGCGCGGCGGCGACGGCGATCGTCCCGAGCACCGCGCTGAGCGCGAGCCCGAACAGGGTGCCCAGCAGCGCCGTCGTCGTCCGGGCGTTGAAGCCGTGCGCCAGGTACAGGACGACGTACATGATCGCCGAGGAGCCGACCAGGCTGACCCAGATCGGTGAGGACCCGGCCAGCAGACCGGGCAGCATGAACTGCAGCAGGATGAAGAACGCGAACACCAGGCCGAGCAGGGCGAGCAGACCGCGCAGCCGGGCCACCGCCCCGACCACCAGGGTGAACGCCAGCGCCAGGGTGATGATCGGGGTGCTGCGCGGGAAGTCCTGGAACTGGTACGTGACCTGCCCGCTGTCGATCCCCGGATCGCGGTTGAGCACCAGCTCGTCGCCCACCTCGATGCCCTCGGCCACCACCTCCGACGACAGCTCGACCTGCACGTAGTCACCGGAGCTCTCGCCCTCGGCGACGACCAGGACCGCCCGGGCGCAGACCTGCGCGGGCGCGTTGCCGGTCGCCGCGGCGCACTCGTAGGTCTCCAGCGAGGCGATGGTCGCCTCCGGGTACGTCGTGCCCGGCGGCTGGAACGACTCCGCCGCCCGCTGCGCCGCGGTCTGCTCGCCGCTGGGCCACAGCACCAGCAGACCGACCAGCGTGGCGATGCCCACCGGCACCAGCACGAGCAGCATCAGCCGGACGGCGGTGCGGCGACGTGCGACCGCGGCCGGGTCGGGTGGGCGGACCTCGCCCTCGGGTCCGTGGACGTGGGAGTGGGCCGACACCCAGACAGGCTAGGTGGCCGGTCGGCCGATCCCCGGCCGGACGGGCGGACGGCGTCGCACCCGCCCCTCGCCTCCCGGGCGTCCCCCGCGGCGCCGCAGATCAGCCGAGCCGGTAGGCGCGCTCGGCGTTGCCGGCGCCGATGAGACCGGCGATCCGGACGGCGTCGGCCGTCGTCCAGGCGTCCTCGACGACCCCCTCGGCCAGGTACCGGCCCAGCCCACGGCGGAACAGCAGCGTGCCCAGCAGGTAGAGCTCGGCCAGCCCGAAGGCGTCGGAGGAGAACAGCACCTTGCCGAACGGCGCCAGCTCGAGCAGCTCGCGCAGCACCGCCCCCGACCGCTGCCCGACGTTGTGGCTGGCCAGGCCGACGTCGACGAAGACGTGGCCGAACGCCTGGGCGAGGAAGCCGGCGTGCCGGTGGAACGGGTAGTTGTGCAGCAGCATCACCGGCACCCCGGCGGGCTCGGTGGCCCGCAGCAGGTCGGTCAGCAGCAGCGGGTCGCAGCGGTGCAGGTCGACGTCGGCGTCGCCGTAGCCGACGTGGAACTGCACCGGCATCCCCAGCTCGATGCCGGACCAGACCAGGAACCGGTGCAGCACCGGGTCGGCGACCCGGATGGGGCCGCCCCCGGCCAGCAGCCGGTCGGCGGCCCGCGCCACCTCGGTGTCGTCCGGGCGGGTGCCCTCCAGGGCCAGCCCGACCCGGTAGGCGGCGATCGACTTCACCCCGGCGGCCCCGGCGGTGCGGGCGGCCAGCCGGGTGCGGAACCGCTCGGGGAAGTCCCCGGCTGCGCCCTGGGCGAGCACCTCCTCGGCGAGCGCCTCCAGCCGCACGATCTCCCGTGCCCGCCCGCCGGCCAGGGCGGCCAGCTCGGCCGGGGAGGTGATCGGCTCGGGCAGGTACCCGGTGTCCACCAGGAAGGTGCCGGTGCCGGTCGCCGCGAGCATCCGGCGGTTCACCTCGTCGGCGCCGAGTTCGGCCCGGCGGTCGAGGTACTCCTCGGCCGGGGCGTGCGCGGGCAGGTCGAGCACCGGTGGGCACCACCGGCGGACGGCGAGACCGACCTGCGAGTCGAAGAGCGAGCCACCGAGCGCGCTCGGCCCGGCCGCCTCGGTCAGCATCGACTCGAACCCGGCCCGGGTCAGGTCCCGGCGGACCAGGCCGTGGCAGTGGTGGTCGACCAGCGGCAGGCCGGCCAGGTCGGGGTCCAGGTCGCTCACCGGGCCAGTCTGGCTCGCGGGCCGGCTCGGCGCCGCCAGCCTGGAGCCGGGGCCCTGCCTACAGTCGGTGGATGGCCTCCTGGAGCACCGCCGACATCCCCGCGCAGTCCGGCCGCACCGTCGTGGTGACCGGCGCGAACAGCGGGCTGGGGCTGGAGACCGCGCGCGCCCTGGCCGTGGCCGGTGCCCGCGTGGTGCTGGCCGTGCGGGACACCGCCCGCGGCACCCAGGCTGCGGCCAACCTGCCGGGTGAGGTGGAGGTGCGCCGGCTCGACCTGGCCGACCTCGCCTCGGTGCGCGAGTTCGCCGCGGGGTGGACCGGCGACCTCGACGTCCTGGTCAACAACGCCGGGATCATGCACGTGCCGGCCGGGCGCACCGCCGACGGCTTCGAGCTGCAGTTCGGGACCAACCACCTCGGTCACTTCGCGCTGACCGACCTGCTGCTGCCGCACGTGACCGACCGGGTGGTCACGGTCTCCTCGATGCTGCACCGGTCCGGGGAGATCGTGCTCGACGACCTCAACTGGGAGCGCCGGACGTACTCGGCCACCGGCGCCTACGGGCAGTCCAAGCTGGCGAACCTGCTGTTCACCCTGGAGCTGCAGCGCCGGCTGGCCGCGGCGGGCTCGACGGTGCGCGCCCTCGCGGCACACCCTGGCTGGGCAGCCACCAACCTGCAGGGCCGCACGGGCAACCGGGTGAAGGACGCCGCGATGGCGGTGGCCAACCGCGCGCTGGCCACCAGTGCCCAGCAGGGCGCGCTGCCCACCCTCTTCGCCGCCGTCGCCGACCTGCCGGGTGGGAGCTTCGCCGGGCCGGACGGCACCACCATGCGCGGTGCGCCGACGCTGGCCGGCCGGAGCCCCGCCGCCTCGGACCCGGTGATGGCCGGCCGGCTGTGGGCTGCGTCCGTCGAGCTCACCGGCGTCGACTCCCCGGCCCAGCCGCCGGCCTGAGCACCGCCGGTTCCGCGGCCGGCGCCGCCGCGAGGACCAGGGCCGCGGCCACCACGAACGCCGTCCGGGTGCTCGTCGCGTCCGCGACCGCGCCGAGGACCAGGGCACCGGCCGCCTGGCCCACGGTGAGGCCGATGAACAGCACCGCCGCGGCCTGTGGCGCTGCCGCGGGGAGCCGGTGGCCACCCCAGACGATGAGCACGCCGCTGAGCGCCACGAAGGCGGCACCGAAGCCGGCCAGCGCGAGCGCCACGACGGCGGGCGAACCGGGCAGGACGGCGAGCGCCAGGGTGGCGGCCGCCGCGGTCCCGGCCGAGCACGCCCAGGCCCGGCGCAGCCCGACCCGCAGCACCAGGTCGCCGCTGAGCCCACCGATCAGGCCGGCACCGCCGAGCACGCACCAGAGCAGCCCGGTGGTGCCGGCGGACAGCCCGCCGGCGACGGTCATCAGGTCCCGCCCGAAGGTCCACACGGCGGCGCAGCCCGCCCCCGCCAGTCCGGCGGCGACCAGCGGCCGGACGAGGTCGCGCAGCGGCGCCTCGGGGCGGGCCTCCGGGACGGTGGGCCAGCGGCTGTTCCGGTCGGCCCACGCGGTGACCAGCACGGCCACCAGGGCGAACCCGGCCCACGCCGCCCGCCACGCGTCCGGCACGGCGAGCACCAGCAGCCCGCCGACGACGACGCCGGCTCCCGTGCCGCTGTTGACCAGCGCCTGGGCCCGCGGCTGCACCTCCGGCCGCAGGGTCGAGGCCACGGCCGCGACCAGTGCCGGGCTGGCCGCCCCGGCTCCGCTGCCCGCGACGAGCGCCCCGACCGCCAGGGCCGGGACCGACCAGGCGGCAGCCACCATCAGCGAGCCCAGGGCAGCGGTACCGCCGGCCAGCCACAGTGCCTGTCGTGCCCGGGCGCGCCCGGCCAGTCGCTGGCTGGCGTGGGCGGCGAGGCAGTACGCCAGATAGCTGGCCGCCGCGATGGCCCCCGCGGTGCCCGGGGACAACCCGAAGGCGGCACGGAACTGCGGCAGGTAGAGGCCGAAGCCGTAGCGGGCCAGCCCGTAGGTGACGGCGATGACCGCCAGCCCGGGCACGACCAGGGCGGCCGACCGGTACCCCGACGGCGACTGTAACGACCGTTTCATCATAACGAGCGTTACAGTAGGCCCATGACCCCACGCTCCGCGACCCAGCCGGCTCGCGAGCGGCTGCTCACCGCCGCCGGCGAGCTCTTCTACGAGTCCGGCATCGCCGCGACCGGGGTCGACGCGGTGCTCGCCCGCGCAGGGGTCGCCCCGGCGACGATGTACGCGCACTTCGCCGGGAAGGACGGGCTGGTGGCGGCCTACCTGGAGCAGCGGTACGAGGTGTGGCGCCGGACCTGGGACGAGGTGCTCGCCGAGCGCACCGACCCGGTCGACCGGCTCCTGTCGCTCTTCGACGCCGTGACCCGGTACCGCGAACGCGAGGGCAGCAGGCGCGGGTGCGGTTTCCTCGCCGCGGCCACCGAACTACCGGCCGACCACCCGGGCCAGGCGTGGCTGCAGGCGGACTCCCGGCTGCTGACCGACCGACTGCGGGAGTTGGCCGTCGCCGCCGGTCTGGTCGACCCGGACGAGGCCGCCGCCACCCTGCTGCTCTGCTACGACGGCGCCCTGGCCCGCTCGGCGCGGGAGTGGACCACCCCGGAGCTCCACGCGGGAGACCCGGTCCAGCGAGCCCGCGAGCTCGCCGCCGCCTGGCTCGCGATGCGCGGGCACACCCCGACTGCCTGAGCCACGCCGCCACCTCGTGGCCCGGGTGCAGGCACGGCCGACTTCGCGTGGTGCGCAACCGGGATGCCGTGGTGCACTGCCGCGGTGTCCGTTGTCGAGAAGCTCGACCGGCTGCAGCGCCGGCGCCGCGCGGCTGGGTTCCCCATCGCCGTCGTCTACAAGTACGTCGACGACTCCGGCCCCTACCTCGCCGCGCTGATCACCTACTACGCCTTCGTCTCGCTGTTCCCCCTGCTGCTGCTGTTCTCGACCATCCTGAGCAACGTCCTGGTGAACGACCCGGAGCTGCAGCAGCGGCTGCTCGAGTCGGCGGTGAGCCAGCTCCCCGTGGTCGGCCAGCAGATCGGTGAGCCGCGGGGCCTCAGCGGCGGCGTGCTCGGCGTGGTCGTCGGCATCCTGGGCTCGCTGTATGGCGCCCTCGGCGTCGCCCAGGCGATCCAGTACGCGATGAACACGGCCTGGGCGGTGCCGCGCAACAGCCGGCCGAACCCGTTCCTGGCCCGCGGCCTCAGCCTGCTGCTGGTCGCCACCGCCGGGCTCGCCGTCATCGGGACGACGGCGCTGGCCACCTTCACCGCCGGCCACGCCGGCTCGCTGGGCGGGGCGTCCCGGGTCCTCACCGTCATCGGGTCGGTGGCGATCAACGCCGCCGTCTTCGTCTTCGCCTTCCGGCTGGCCACCGCCCGGCCCCTGACGACCCGCCAGGTGCTCCCGGGGGCGCTCATCGCCGCGGTGCTGTGGCAGTTGCTGCAGACCTTCGGCGTCACCTACGTCAGCCGGGTCATGACCACGGCGAGCGCCACCAACGGCGTCTTCGCCCTGGTGCTCGGCCTGCTGGCGTTCCTGTACCTGGCCGCGGTGGTCGGCGTGCTGTGCGTGGAGATCAACGCGGTGCGGGTCAACCGGCTGTGGCCGCGGGCGCTGCTCACCCCGTTCACCGACGACGTCGACCTCACCCCCGGCGACCGGCGCAGCTACACCGGCATGGCCAAGGCCCAGCGGACCAAGGGATTCGAGACGGTGCACGTCTCCTTCGACCCACCCGACCGCAGCACGGACTGAACACCGCACGGACCGAACGCGACCCGACCGACGCCGGAGGGCACATGGAACTGCACGAGCGGGACGAGCGACGGGCCGCGGCCGAGGCGGTGCTGGACGACCTGGCGAGTGCGGGGGTGGTCGGCGTCGTGCTGCCCTGGGTCGACACCAGCGGCATCACCCGGATGAAGTCCGTGCCGCTGGGCAGGCTGCCCAGCGCCGCCCAGTGGGGCGCGGGCATGAGCCCGGTCTTCGACGGCTTCCTGGTCGACGACTCCATCGTCGCGGGCACCCACGCCGGCAGTGCGATCGGCGACCTGCGGCTGCACCCCGACCTGTCCGGACTCCGGGTGCTGGCCGGCCAGGACGGCTGGGCGTGGGCGCCGGTCGACCGGTACACGCAGGACGGCGCACCGCACGCGCAGTGCTCGCGCTCGCTGCTGCGCCGACTGGTCGATGAGCTCGCCGAGGAGGGGCTGAGCGTGAAGGCCGCCATCGAGGTCGAGTGGGCGTTGGGCGAAGGTGCGGGGCCCCGGGGTTCGGACCCCCGCACCTTCCGGCCGGCGCTCGCCGGGCCGGCCTACGGGATGACCCGGCACATCGAGGTCTCCGACTACGCGCGGGACCTGCTGGAGGCACTGGACGCCCAAGGGGTCGCGGTCGACCAGTTCCACCCGGAGTACGCCGCCGGCCAGCTGGAGGTGTCGGTGGGCGCGCAGGACCCGGTCGCCGCCGCCGACACCTCGCTCCTGGTGCGCACCACCATCCAGGCGGTCAGCATCGCGCACGGGCTGCGCGCCTCCTTCTCCCCCAAGGTGACCGCCGACGGGGTGGGCAACGGCGGCCACGTGCACCTGTCGCTGTGGCGCGGGACGGAGAACCTGATGAACGGCGGGCCCGGGACCTTCGGGTTGACCGAGGACGGCGAGGGGTTCACCGCCGGACTGCTCGGCCACCTGCCCGCGCTGCTCGCCGTCGGCTGCCCGAGCGTCGCCTCCTACCTGCGCTTGGTCCCCTCGCACTGGGCCGGCGCCTACGCCGTGTGGGGTCTGGAGAACCGCGAGGCCGCCGTCCGCTTCGTCACCGGGCCGAGCGGCAACCGACAGGCCGCGGCCAACGTCGAGGTCAAGTGCGTCGACGGCGCGGCCAACCCGTACCTGCTGCTGGCCGGGCTGCTCGCCGCCGGCCAGGCGGGGCTGCGGGCCGGCTCCGTCCTCCCCGACCCGGTCGCCATCGACCCCGGCACGCTGACCGAGGAGGGACGCCGGGACGCCGGGATCGTCGCGCTGCCGACCTCGCTGGAGGAGGCGGTGACCGCCTTCGAGCGGGACGACGTGCTCCGCACCGCCTTCGGACCGGAGCTGGCGACCACGATCGCCGAGGTCCGGCGGGGCGAGATGGCGCTCTTCGAGGGGACGTCACCGGAGGAGCTCACGGCAGCGGTCCGCTGGCGGTACTGAGCCGGGGACGATCCTGCATCGCCCACTATAAGATTTCTGCCCTGGCGGAGTTTACTTTCGTGCGCGACGGAGGTAATCTCCAGTCGTCGCTGGAAGTCCACCCAGCGGCCACGACATCAGAACATCGGATCTGCACGACATCCGGAGGTACGCAGCCATGATGCTGACTTCCTACGACCCCTTCGCCGCGACGTCCGCCGCCGTCCGCGCACTGGACCAGCTGACCGGCCGATCCGGCACGACCACCGCCCGCCCGCTGGCCGGCATGCCGATGGACGCCTACCGGGTGGGCGACAACTTCGTCGCCCACTTCGACCTGCCCGGCGTGGACCCCGGCTCGATCGACCTGTCGGTCGAGGGCACCACCCTGACGATCAGCGCCGAGCGCTCGGTGCCGCAGATCGAGGGCGCCCAGTGGCAGGTGGCCGAGCGTCCGTTCGGCAGCTACACCCGGCAGCTGGTGCTCGGCCGCAGCCTGGACACCGATCGGCTCGAGGCGAGCTACCACGACGGCGTGCTGACGGTGAGCATCCCGGTCGCCGAGCGGGCCAAGGCCCGCAAGATCACCGTGACCCGGGCGGACACCCCGGCCGCGGTGCAGGGCCACACCATCGAGGGCGAACAGCCCGCCGTCGAGAGCTGATCGACACTCCGCCCACGTCGACAGCTGATCGACAGCAACCCGGAAGGGGCGGGACCCAGCGGTCCCGCCCCTCCGTCGTCTTCCGGAGGACGTATGAGCACCGACCCGCCCCAGCCCCTGGACGACCCCGACCACCCGGTGCTCACCATGAGCCAGGCGGCCGACCTGCTCGGCGTCCAGGCGGCCTTCCTGCGCAGCCTGGACTCCTCCGGCGTGCTGCACCCGCACCGCTCCCCCGGCGGGCACCGCCGCTACTCCCGACACCAGCTCCGGCTGGCCGCCCGGGTGCGGGTGCTGCTGGACGACGGCCACCTGCTCGGCTCGGCCCAGGTCATCGTGCAGCTGCAGGACGACCTGGCCGAGGCCGTCGCCGACGCCGCGCACGCCCGCGACGAACGGGACGCCGCCCGGGTCGAGCGGGACGCCGCCCGCGGACGAGCACCGACTGCGCAGCCGCCGACGACTGGCGCACGCTGACCGATCGAGCACACAGCCGACTGTCAGACTCGTCACGTTCCGTGTCGATCATGGGGTGCGGGGTAACGGAACGTCATGGCAACAACTGATTCGAACAACTCTGCCCATGGCCGCACGCTCGAGCAGACCCGTCGGGCGAACACCACGGGCGCGCACGTCGCCACCGCCGGCGTCGTCGTCTTCCTGATCGCCACGTTCCTGGACTGGGTTTCCACCGAGGGCGACCAGAGCACCTCCGGGTCCGGCTACGAGACCGACACCACGATCCCGCTCGTCGCGTTCCTGGGCATCGGCCTGGTCGTCGGACTGCAGTACGCCGCCTCCCGCGCCCGCGGTCGCCAGCACCGGGGCCTGTCGCTGACCGCCATGGCCGTCGGCATCACCGCCGTCCTGCTGTCGCTGAGCTACATCATCGACGCACCGGGCGCCTTCGAGCGCGGCGGTGACCTCTCCACCGAGCTCGGTGCCTGGATCGGCCTGCTCGGTGGCATCGTCTGGTCCATCGGTGCCGGCCTGCTGGCCAAGGAGCCCGAGGGCGACGACGACTGGGACGACGCCGTCACCACCGGGGCGCGCTCCGCTCGCTGACCCACCCCGTGCGGCCCGACCGGCCGCGCACGTGGTCCCCGACGGGCACCCGTTCCCAGGCACACTGCCTGCGAACGGGTGCCCGTTCGGCGTCTCCGGGCACCACCCGCGTCAGAGTTCGAGCACCAGCTTGCGGTGGGCGAACGAGGTCTGCCGCTGCCAGACCGCGGCCACGTCGGCCAGCGGTGCCCGCTCGACCTCCACGGCGATCCGTCCGTCAGCGGCGTGCCCGGTGAGCTCGGCCCAGCCCCGGGCGACGACGTCCTGCGGCACGTGCCGGGTCGTGTAGCCGAGCAGGTCGACCATCGCCTCCCGGAAGCCCCCCGCGACCACCTCCGCCGCCGGCGCCGCCGAGTGGCCGATCTGCACGTGCCGCATCCCCCTCCGGGCAGCCGCCATGGCCGCCATGGCCGGCTGACCCCACACCGGGTCGATGGTCACGTCGACCCCACCGCCGGCCGCGTCCCGGATCCGCTCGCCGAGCGCGGCGGTGGACTCGTCGCCGGTGAGCTCGACGGTGGCGTCCGCACCCAGGTCGGTCAGCCGCCGGAGCGACTCGGCGTCCCGGGCAGCCGCGACCACCCGGCCGGCACCGAGCACCTTCGCCGCCTGGACGGCGATCGTGCCGAGCACCCCGCTGGCCCCCAGCACGAGCACCGTCTCCCCGGGCTGCAGCCGGGCCCGCCACTGCAGTGGCAGCCAGGCCGCCAGCCCGGCGATGCCGAGAGCGACCGCGAGCCCGTCGTCGAGCCCCTCGGGCACGTCGAACAGCGAGTCGGCCGGCACCAGCGTGCGCTGCGCCATCGAGCCGAACGGCGCGACGCAGCCGTTGAAGTACACCCGCCGACCCTCGACCGTACCGACGCCCTCCCGCCCGGCGACCGACGGGAACGGCGGCTTGGTGACGAAGGCGCCGGCGGCGATGGCGACGTCGACCGGGTTGACCCCGGCGACCCGGACGTCCACCACCACCTGCCCGGGGCCGGCGGCGGGCTCGTCGAAGGAGGCGAAGGCGGGGGTGCCGGGCTCGGTGAGCACTGCTGCGTCCATCGGGCTGACGCTAGGCGAGCGGAGGCCGCCGCGCGCTCCGGCTCAGAGCAGAGCGGGGAGGGCTCAGAGCAGAGCGGGGAGCAGCAACAGCAGGGTGGGCACGAGGAGCAGCGCGACCGCGCTGGTGAGTGCGGCCCAGCGGGCCCGGCCGGGCAGCGGGTCCGGTGGAGCGAGCAGCCGGCGGACCCGGACCGCGACCGGTCCCCCGGTGACCGCGAGCGCCCCCTCCGGCACCTGACCCCCGGCCCCACCGGCGGCGGCCACGATCGCGACGGCGAGAGTCCGCCGCGGGTCCGGCCCGGAGAGCGACCGCAGGGCGACGTCGTCGGCGCGCATCTCGACCAGGTCGCGCACCCCGTCGTGCGCCCGTCCGGCCGCCGGCAGCACCGGCAGCGCCGCCCGCCAGGCGACGAAGGGCAGCAGCAGCAGGTGGTGGTGCTCGCGCAGGTGCGCCCGTTCGTGGGCGACGACGGCGTCCAGCTGGGCGCCGTCCAGCTCGGCCACCATCCCGGAGGAGAGCACCAGCAACGGGCGCGCCCCGGGGATGCAGAACGCCACCGGCGCGGGGTGGTCGAGCAGCAGCGTCTCCTCCGCCGACGTCCGGTCCGCCGAGACGCTGTCGGGCCGGACGAGCAGTTCCAGCAGCGCGCGGTGCCGCCGCCGGGTGCGCGCGGTGCGGACGCCGGAGAGCGCCAGCACCCCCAGCAGCTCCAGCGCCAGCACCGCGGCGAGGGTCTGGGCGACCCAGTGGTCACCGCGCACCGGCTCGGCGCTGGGCTGCCTGGTCACCCAGTGCCACCACGCTTCGGGCAGCGAGTGCCCCCAGGGCGCGAGCCCGTGCACCAGCAGCGCGCCGATGATCGCCAGGCCACCGGCGAGGCCGATCGCCTGCCAGCAGACCAGTGCCGCGAGCGGGTCGCGCCGGGGCCAACGCGCCCGGGCCAGCGCGGCCGGCACCGGCCAGGCCAGCAGTGCAGCCAGGACGCCGAGCGCCAGGGCGGTCGCCGGGAGCACGCTCAGCGGGCGGTGGCGTCGTCCGCGCCGGTCGCACCACCATCGCCGCCGGCGAGGAGCGCGCGGAGCATCGCGGCGTCCTCGGCGTCGACGCTGCCGACGAACCGGGCGAGCGCCGCCTGCCGGTCACCCGCCTGGCCGAGCACCTCGTGCATGAGCTCGGCCGCGTGCGCCTCGCGGGTCGCCCGGGGGGCGAAACGCCGGGGGCGCCGGTCGTCGTGGACGACGAAACCCTTCTGCTCCAGCCGGCCGAGCACCGTGTGCACCGTGGTCAGCGCGAGCCCGCGGTCGGCCAGTTCCTGCTGCAGCTCGGGGGCGCTGACCGGACCAGCGGCCGCCCAGAGCCGGTCCATGAGTGTGCGCTCCAACTCACCGAGTGAGGCCATTGGTCCCTCCCCTGTCCGGTGTCTCACAACCGATGGTCTCTGCGGGTCGTGGACGAGAAGTTCTACGAGGCGTAGAAATGAGTTCTACGACATGTAGAAGACTACGCGCCGGTCGTAGGAGACAGGGAGGCGGCAGCCGTGGACGTCCTCGACGTAGCGCGCTGGCAGTTCGGGATCACCACCGTCTACCACTTCATGATGGTCCCGCTGACCATCGGGCTCGGCATCCTCCTCGTGGTCATGCACACGATGTGGGTGCGCACGAACAAGCCCGAGTGGCTGCGGATGACCCGGTTCTGGGGCCGGATCTACCTGATCAACTTCGTCCTCGGGGTGGCCACCGGGCTGGTCCAGGAGTTCCAGTTCGGGCTGGCCTGGAGCGAGTACAGCCGGTTCGTGGGCGACGTCTTCGGGTCGCTGCTCGCACTCGAGGCCCTGTTGGCCTTCTTCCTCGAGTCGACGTTCCTGGGCCTGTGGATCTTCGGCTGGGGCCGGATCCCCAAGAAGGTGCACCTCGCCGCGCTCTGGGCGGCGGTGATCGGCTCGATCGTCAGCGCGTACTTCATCATCGCGGCCAACTCGTGGATGCAGCACCCGGTCGGGGTCGTGACCAACGACGCCACGGGGCGGCCGGAGCAGGTCGACTTCCTCGCCGTCCTGACCAACAACACCGCGCTGGCCGCGTTCAGCCACACCATCGTCGGCGCGCTGATGGTGGCCGCCGCGCTGCTGGTCGGCATCGGCCTGTGGCACCTGCGCAAGCGCCGGCTGGCCGGTCTCTCCCCCGAGGACGTCGACCACAGCGTGTGGCGCCGTTCGGTGCGGATCGGCGGGTTCGCCTCCCTCATAGCGTTCGTGCTCGTCGCGATCACCGGCGACTACCAGGCCAAGCTCATGTACCAGCAGCAGCCGCTCAAGATGTCCTCGGCCGAGGCGCTCTGCGAGACCGAGGCGCCGGCGCCGTTCTCGGTCTTCGCCTTCGGCAAGCTCGGCAGCAACGAGTGCGACGACGTCCACTCCTGGACCGTCCCGGCGCTGCTCTCCTACCTGGCCCACGGCGACTTCACCACCGCGGTGCCCGGGGTCAACCAGCTGCAGGAGGAGTACGCGGCGGCCTACGGGGCGACCTACCCCGACGACCCGTCCTTCGGCGACAAGGCCGGCGAGGAGATCGACTACACCCCGCTGCTGGCGGTCACCTACTGGAACTTCCGGCTGATGATCGGCATGGGCATGGTCTCGGCCGGGGTGGCGGCCTACGCCCTGTGGGCGACCCGCCGGGGCCGGGTGCCGACGTCGAAGATCGGCGTCTACGGCTCGCTGCTCGCGGTCGGCGCACCCTTCGTCGCCAACGCCGCCGGCTGGATCTTCACCGAGATGGGCCGCCAGCCCTTCGTCGTCTACCCGAACCCCGACGTGCCGCGCGAGGACCAGGTCTACTTCTTCACCGCGCAGGCCGTCTCCCCCGGCGTCAGCGCGGCCGAGGTCTGGACCTCCCTGATCGCCCTGACGCTGGTCTACGGCGCCCTGGCCGTGGTCGAGCTCTGGCTGATCGTGAACTTCGTCCGCCGCGGCGTCACCACCAGCGACGGCGCCCCGACCCCGGGCCACACCCCCGAGGCCGACCCCGACGCCGACGTCACCCCGGGCAGCGCCAGCACCCGCCGGGCCGACGACGACGTCCTCTCCTTCGCCTACTGACCGGCCTGAGACCGAGAGAGACACTTCCATGGACCTGCAGACACTCTGGTTCGCCGCAGTCGCCGTGCTCTGGACCGGCTTCCTGCTCCT
>NZ_JAAKGN010000124.1:0-15213 GCF_011039295.1 Modestobacter sp. KNN46-3
GGGTACGTCGTGCCGCTGGGCCTCCCCCTGGCCGGCGCCCTGCTGTGGCGGCAGAAGGACGACTGGCTGGCGCTCACCAACCCCGACGGGACGCCGAGCCGCCGGCAGCTGCGGGAGGACGCCCGGCGTCGGCGGGCGGGGACGTCGCCGGGGGTGGTCGCTGGTCGCGCCACTCCCGGGGCGTCGTCCCGAAGGCAGCGCGGAACCGGCGGCTGAAGTGCGACGGGTCGCCGAACCCCCATGACCGGGCGACCGCGGCGATCGGCCGGCCGCCGGGCCGCGCCAGCTCGGCTCGGGCGCCTTCCAGGCGCTGGTCGATGACCCACTGCTCCAGGCTGAACCCGGCTGCCGAGCACAGCCGGTAGAGCTGGCGGACGCTGATCGCGTGCTCGGCCGCGATGCGGGCGGCGTCGAGGTCGGGGTCGGTCAGGTGCTGGTCGACCCAGGTGCGGATCCCGGTCAGCAGGGTCTCGCCCGGCACGGTGCAGGTCCTGCCGTCCGCATCCGCCGCGGAGATGACCAGGGCCCGAGCCAGCTCCACGGTGGCCACCGACAGCGCCGGCCACCCCGGGTCTGCGGTCAACCTCTCGGCGTCCCGGGTCACCTGGGCGACGTGCGCCCGGACCAGCTCGTACAGCGGGCTGTCCGCCACGTGCGGTGCCGCCCGGCGCACGACGTCCACCGACAGCCCGAGCCGGGCGACCGGGATCTGCAGGGCCCGGCCCGCGCCCTCGGCGTCGCCCCAGGAGAAGGAGTAGGGGGAGGTCACGTCGGTGACCGCGAGGGTGCCGGGGGTCAGGGCACGTCGCCGGCCGCCCTGCTCGTGCCGGCCGGTGCCGCGCTCCTGGACGTAGAACGACACCACCGGCGGGGTGTCCGGCGGCTGCCGGCGGCGGCTGACGGCCAAGGGGCCCACCACGTCGGCGCGCAGCACCGGCAGGCCGCCGAGCTGCCAGGCGTCCAGGCGCACCTGCACCGGTGCCGTCGGCTCGCGCAGCCACACCCGGGAGCTCATCCCGGCCTGCAGCCGCGCGACGACGGCGGCCGGACGGCGGTCGGCGCCGGTGAGCTGTCGGCTGTCCAGGAGCGTGACCATCGCGCCTCCCCGTGCGGGTGGTCGGCGACGCTGCCGCGAGCACCGACATCCTGCCGGTCCGACCGACTGCGGGGAAGGGCGTCCGTCCCGGGTGGTCGGCACGCAGGGGCCAGCACCGGGCGCCGAGGGCACAGTCCCGCGGTGGCGTCGTCCCTAGCGTGCTCAGCGCCAACACCCGCAGCACCCACGGAGGAGACGCCATGCCCGTCCTGGACCACGACGGCATCGAGACCTACTACAAGGACTGGGGGACCGGTCAGCCGATCGTGTTCAGCCACGGCTGGCCGCTCTCGTCGGACGACTGGGACGCCCAGCTGATGTTCTTCGTGCAGCACGGGTACCGGGTGATCGCCCACGACCGCCGGGGCCACGGTCGCTCGACCCAGACGAGCGACGGGCACGACATGGACCACTACGCCGACGACCTGGCGGCGCTCACCGCCCACCTGGACCTGCGCGACGCGGTGCACGTGGGGCACTCGACCGGCGGTGGCGAGGTGGTGCACCACATCGCCCGGCACGGCCAGGACCGCGTCGCCAAGGCGGTGCTGATCAGCGCGGTGCCGCCCATCATGGTGCAGACCGACGCCAACCCGGGCGGGCTGCCGAAGAGCGTCTTCGACGGCATCCAGGAGCAGGTGGCCACCAACCGCTCGAACTTCTACCGCGACCTGCCCGCCGGGCCGTTCTACGGCTTCAACCGGCCCGGGGTGGAGCCGCAGGAAGCCGTCATCGCCAACTGGTGGCGGCAGGGGATGATGGGCGGCGCCAAGGCCCACCACGACGGCGTCGTCGCGTTCTCCCAGACCGACTTCACCGACGACCTGAAGAAGATCACGGTCCCGGTGCTGGTCATGCACGGTGACGACGACCAGGTCGTGCCCTACGAGGACTCCGCGCCGCTGTCCGTCGAGCTGCTGCCGAACGGGACGCTGAAGACCTACGCCGGCTTCCCGCACGGCATGCCGACCACCGAGGCGGCCACGATCAACGCCGACCTGCTGGAGTTCATCCGGAGCTGACGGCGGCCGGGGTGCGTGTCGGCACCCCGGGGGTGATCACCACGGGCTGGTGGCTGCCTCGCGATGGCGCAGGCAGCCACCAGCCCGGTCTCGACCCACGATGCGGGGCGAGGTGCTCACCTGTGCTTGGTCCGGGTGCTCCTGCCGGTGCTCTTGCTCCGCTTGCCGCTCTTGACCTTGCCCTTGGTGGTGACCGGGTGCAGCCCTGCGCCCAGCACCCCGGCGACGGCCTGGACGCCGGGGTGCGCGGCCAGCTCCTCGGTGGGCACCGGCAGCGGCAGGCACCAGTTGGGCCGGTCGTTCGCGCCGGGCATGTTGGGCCGGCGCTCCTCGGCGAGTGCGTCGTCCAGCGTCGCCGACAGCAGGGTCGACGGCGCCGTGGCCAGCTGCCGGTGGGCCGCCTCGACCGCCTCGGCCGGGGTGGCGTCCTCGGCGATGAAGCCCAGGTGCCCGAGCAGCGAGGTGCGGCCGCGCAGCAGTTCCTCCTCGGTGCCCAGCCCGCGTTCCCGCTGCTCGGCCAGGTCGGAGCCGGCCCACAGCCCGGCGACCGTCGGCAGGTCGTGGGTGGTGATCGCGGCCATCGCCTCGGCGGGCCACTGCGCGGGCTCGTCGTCCTCGAACCACAGCAGCCGGTAGGACAGGATCCCGTGCTCGGCCATCGCCTCGCGGACGCCGTCCTCGACGGTGCCCAGGTCCTCGCCGACGACGATGGCCTGCGCCCGGTGGCTCTCCAGGGCGACGATGTCCAGCAGGTCCTCGTGCGGGTAGCGGACGTAGGCGCCCTCGGCGGCACCACCGTCCGACGGCACCCACCACAGCCGGAACAGACCCATCACGTGGTCGACCCGCAGGCCGCCCGCGCCGGCCATGGTCGCCCGGATCGACTGGATGAACGGCTCGTAGTCGGCGGCCTGCAGCCGCCAGGGCACCAGCGGCGGGGAGCCCCAGTCCTGGCCCTGGCTGTTGAAGGCGTCCGGCGGGGCGCCGACGCTCACGCCCTGGGCCAGCACGTCCTGCCAGGCCCAGGCGTCCGCGCCGCCGCCGGCCACCCCGATCGGCAGGTCTTGGATCACGGTGGTGCCCTCGGTGGCCGCCCGCAGCTGGACGTCGAGCAGCCACTGCAGCCAGGCGTGGAAGGCGATCTCCCGCTCGTGAGCGGTCACGAAGTCGGCCACGGCGGCGCCGCGGGGGTCGCGGAGCGGCTCGGGCCAGGTGTGCCAGTCCGGGCCGTGCTCGTCGGCGAGCGCGCACCAGGTGGCCCAGTCCATCAGCGGCTGCCCCTGGTGCCACCACCAGTCGCGGAAGGGCCCCTCGTCGACCCCGGCGTCGAAGACCCGCTGGAGCACCCGGCGCTTGAGCGCCCAGATGGCGTCACGGTCGATGAGCTCGCCGTCGTTCAGCGCCCGGCCGGCGTCGGCCTCGATGTCGACCGCGTCGGCGCCGGGCACCTCGGGGACCCGCAGGTACACCGGGTTGCGGAAGCGGCGGGTGGCCGGCAGGTAGGGGCTGTCCTCCTGGCCGGGGGTCGGGGCGACCGCGTGCAGCGGGTTGACCAGCACGAATCCCGCGCCCTGCGCCTGGGCGAACTCGCGCACGGTGCGCAGGTCACCGAGGTCGCCGATGCCCCAGCTCTCGCGGCCCCGGGTGGCGTACAGCTGCACCGCCCAGCCCCAGGCGCGCCATCCCTCGGGCAGCCAGCAGCGCCCGGGGGAGACGATCAACCGCCGCTCCCGGCCGTCGGGGGTGCGCAGCCGGTGGTAGCCGAGCGGGAAGTCCTCGGGGAGCTCGCCGTCGACCTGGCGGGTCTGCCCGTCCTCGCACTCGACGTCGGCGCGGTCGACCTCCAGGGCGTCCCCGGGCCGGGCGACGATCGGCGCGCGGTCGAGGAGGTCCTCGGGCGGGGTGCCGATCACCTCCCGCAGCCGGTCGATGGTCGGCTGCGCGATCGTGTGTTCCTCGTCGAGGGCGTCGAGCCAGCTGGCGTCGATGCCCCATGCGTCCGTCGTCGGGGCGCCGGTCACGGGGTTCGGGGCGGAGCTCGTCACCCCCCGATCCTCACCGGTCGGGGCCGGCTCTGCCGAGTGGGGTGGCTGCGGAGGTGGTCACACCCGGTCCGCCGGCGTCCGGACCGGCGGGCGCAGCGAGTCGGCGACCAGCACGGCCACACCCAGCAGGACGGCGACGACGACGAGCGCGCGCAGCACGGTCACCTGCTGCCCGAGCAGCCCGATCAGCGGCGGCCCGGCCAGGAAGGCGCAGTAGCCGATGGAGGCGACGACGCTGACCCGGGCGGCCGCTCGCGCCGGGTCGTCGGCCGCGGCGCTCATCCCCGTCGGGAAGCCGAGCGAGGCGCCGGCACCCCAGAGCAGGGCGCCGAGGAAGGCGACCGGCGGGGACCCGAACACGAACAGCAGCAGGCCGACGACGGCCAGCCCGGCCAGCAGCCGGATCACCGGGACCCGGCCGTACCGGTCCAGCAGCGAGCCGCCGAACCAGCGGGCCAGGGTCATCGCGGTGAGGAACAGCGCGAACCCGAGCGTGCCGGCCGTCGCCGACGTGCCGTGGTCGTCGATCAGCGCGACCGCCAGCCAGTCGTTGGCGGTGCCCTCGGCGAAGGAGAAGGCCAGCACGACCACCCCGATCACCAGCGTGCGCGGCTCGCGCCAGGCGTCCAGCGCGCTGACCCGCTCGGCCGGGAGCCCGTCGGGGTCGGTGTCGACGTCGGGGACGAACCCCCGCGTGGTGACCGGCACGACCACCGCGACCAGCACGGCGACCCCGGCCAGGTGGACCGGCACCGGCACGTCGAGGGCGACCATCGCCGTCCCCAGGAGCGCCCCGATGACCGTGCCCAGGCTGAAGCCGGCGTGGAAGCGGGACATGACGACCCGGCCCAGGTGCCGCTCGACGACAGCGCCCTGGACGTTCATCCCGACGTCCCAGGCGCCGTTGGACAGGCCCATGACGAACAGCCCGGCCGTCAGCACCGCCACCGAGGTGGCCGAGCCGATGGCGATGACGCCCATCGCCGCGGCGAGCACGAGGGCCATGACGATCACCGTCGCGCGCGAGCCGATCCGCCCGATGAGGGTGCCGGCCAGCGGCAGGGCGATCACCGACCCGGCCGCGATGGCCAGCAGCACCAGGCCCAGCGCGGCCGGGTCGAGGTCGAGCCGGTCGCGGACCTGTGGGATCCGGCTGGCCCAGCTGGCGAAGGCGAACCCCGCGCCGATGAAGGCGACGTAGACCGCCCGCATGGCGGTGGTCACCCGGGCCGGGTCGGGTGACCGGCGGACGTCGGTGCTGATCAACGCGGGAGCTCCTGGGAGTCGGTGGGCCGCACGGCCCGGGCGATGATCTCGTGGGTCTCGGCGCGGGAGACCGGCCGGGTGGAGAGGACCTTGTGCATGACCAGGCCCTCGACCAGCGCGTCGAGCCCCCGTGAGGTGGTCGGGTCGACGAACCGCTCGAGCACCCCGCGGCTGCGGCGCATCCAGGACTCGGTGACCGACCGCAGCGCCGGGTCGCGCAGCGCAGCGAGGAAGAGCTCGTAGGCCACCGCCCAGTCGCGGTCGTCGGCGTCGGCGTCGGCGTGTACCAGCTCGGTGACGGCGTCGACGACGTCCGCGGTGCTGGCGACCTCGGCGAAGTGCGCCTCGTACTTGACCGCCATCCGCTCGGCGTGCAGGGCGAAGGCCTGCGCGCGCAGGTCGTCGAGGCCGGTGAAGTGGTAGGTCAGCGAGCCCAGCGGGACGTCGGCGGCCGCGGCGATCAGCCGGTGGGTGGTGCCCGCGACGCCGTGCTCGGCGATGACGTCCACGGTCGCCTCGACGATCCGCTGCCGCCGGTCGGGGTCGTGCCGCCGCACCGGCCGGTCACCCGCCTCGGACGCAGGGGCGGCCCTCACCGGAGCGGGCCGGGGGCGCCGGTCACGGCAGCGGTCGGACGACGCGGGCCGGGCTGCCGACGGCGACGACGTCGGCGGGCAGGTCCCGGGTGACCACGGAGCCGGCGCCGACCACCGTGTTCGCGCCGATCGTGACGCCGGGGCAGACGATCACACCGCCGCCGAGCCACACGTTGTCCTCGACGACGATCGGCTCGGCGGACTCCCACTTGTCCCGGCGCGGGCCGGGCTCCAGCGGGTGGGTCGCGGTGAGCAGCTGGACGTTCGGGCCCATCTGCACGTCGTCGCCGATGGTGATCCGGGCGACGTCGAGGCAGACCAGCCCGAAGTTGGCGAAGGTCCGCGCGCCGACCGTGGTCTGCTGGCCGTAGTCGCAATGGAACGGTGCGCGGATCTCGCTGCCCGGGCCGAAGGCGCCGAGCAGCTCCTCGAGCACGGCACGCCGGGCGGCCCCGTCGGTGGGGTCCATCGTGTTGTAGCGGTGGGTGAGCGACTGCGCCCGGGTGCTCTCGGCCGCCAGCTGCGGGTCGTCGGCGATGTACGGGTCGCCGGCCAGCATCCGGTCGCGCATCGAGCGCGGGTCGTCCGTCATGTGTACGAGCGTACACATCGCTGTGTACGTCCGTACACAGTCATGTCCCGCGCGGCTTGGCCCGTCGGGTCGGGACGGCCGTGGCCGGGTCCTCCGGCCACGGGTGCCGGGGGTAGCGGCCGCGCAGCTCGCTGCGGACCGCCGGGTACCCGGTGACCCAGAAGCCGGCCAGGTCCGCGGTCGTCGCGACCACCCGGGACGCGGGGGAGAGCAGCTGCAGGCGCAGCGGCCGGCCCGCCACGACCGGTGCCGCCGCCCAGCCGAACACCTCCTGCACCCGCACCGACAGGGTCGGCACCGTGGGGTCGGTGTAGTCGATCCGCACGTTGGAGCCGGTGGGCACCTCGACCCGTTCGGGCACCAGCTCGTCGAGCCGCCCGGCCAGCTGCCAGGGCAGCAGTCCGCGCAACGCCGCGACCAGGTCGACCCGGGCCAGGTCCCGGCGGCTGCGGGCGCCGGACAGCGCCGCCCCGTCGGCCAGCGCGGCGAGCAGCGACCCGTCGTCCACGGCCGGCCACGGCTCGCCCAGCCCGGCGTGCGCGGCGGCCAGCCGTTCGCGCAGCGCCCGGGCGGCGGGCGTCCAGGTCAGCAGGGCCAGCCCGTCCCGGCGCAGGCCCTCGGCGAGCGCCGCGGTCACCGCCGCCGGGTCCGGGTCGGGCAGCGGGCGCTCGGCGAGCACGATCGCGCCCAGTCGCTCGACCCGGGCCGCCCGGACGTCGCCGTCCCGCCAGGTCACCTCCGGCCCGTCGACGTGGGCGGCCGCACCGGCCGCCAGGGCGGTCTCCTCGTCCACCGCGACCGCGGCGCGCACCCGGGCGTCGCGCCGCCCCGGCGCGCGGTCGGCGGCGGCCACGGCCAGCCAGCCGGCGCCGGACAGTGCGGTGCCGGGCGCCAGCTCCGCGCCGGTGCCGGCCGCCAGCAGGTAGGTGCGTCCGGTGCCGGGACGGCGGCGGGCCAGCCACTCCGGGTGCGCCAGCCCGACGAGCAGCCCCGCGGCGGCGTCGTCCGGCAGGCCCGTGTCCGGCGCCGCCGGCGCGGCCCGGGACAGCCGCGCCACCTCCTCCCGCCAGCGGGCCGCCGGTCCGCCGGACTGACCGCGCAGCGCCCGCCACTCGGCGACCAGGTCGTCGGAGCGCGGCGCGACGTCGGCCGACAGCAGCGCCACGACCTCCGCCGCGCGCCGCCGGCCCACCTGTGCGGCGCCGTCGAGCAGCGCCCGGGCCAGTCGCGGGTGCGCCCCGATCGCGGTCAGCGCCCGGCCTCGCGGGGTGACCCGGCCGTCGTCGTCCACCGCGCCCAGCTGGCGCAGCGTCGACCGGGCGACGGTGAACGCGGCCTCCGGCGGTGCGTCCGGCAGCGCCAGGCCGGCGCCGTCCGGGGCGCCCCAGACCGCCAGCTCCAACGCCAGCCCGGTCAGGTCGGCCAGGGCGATCTCCGGTTCGCCCGAGGCGGGCAGCCGGTCGTGCTCGGCGGCCGACCACAGCCGGTACACCCGCCCGGGCGCCTCCCGCCCGGCCCGCCCGGCCCGCTGCACCGCCGAGGCGCGGGAGACCCGGACGGTGACCAGCGCGCCCATCCCGCGGGCCACGTCGAACCGCGGCACCCGCGCCAGACCGGCGTCGACCACGGTGCGCACCCCGGGCACGGTCAGGCTGGTCTCGGCGACGTCGGTCGACAGCACCACCCGGCGCCGGGAGCCCGGGGTGAGCGCGGCGTCCTGCTGGTCGGGCGGCAATCGCCCGTGCAGCGGCCGGACGTCGGCGTCCACCCCGCTCAGCAGCCCGGCGACCCGGCCGATCTCGGCGGCACCGGGAAGGAAGACCAGCACGTCGCCAGGGCCCTCGACCAGCGCCCGGCGCACGGTGTCGGCGACCGCGGCCAGCAGCCGGGGGTCCACGGCGGCGCCGTGCGGCGGGGCCACCGGCGGGCTCGGCGGGCACCAGACCGGCTCCACCTCGTGCAGCGAGCCGGTCGCCTCGACCACCGGCGCTGGCCCGCCCATCAGCTCGGCCAGCCGGCCCGCCTGCGCGGTCGCCGACATGGCCAGCAGCTCCAACTCCGGGCGCAGCGCGGCCCGGACGTCGAGGGTGAAGGCCAGCGCGAGGTCGGTGTCCAGCTGCCGTTCGTGGCACTCGTCGAGCACCACGGCCGACACCCCGGGCAGCTCCGGGTCGGTCTGCAGCCGGCGCACCAGCAGGCCGGTGGTGACCACCTCGACGCGGGTGGCGTCGCTGCGCCGGCTGTCACCGCGCACGCTGTAGCCCACCGAACGGCCCACCGGTTCGCCCAGGAGCGACGCCATCCGGCGGGCCGCGGCCCGGGCGGCCACCCGCCGGGGCTCGGCCACCAGCACCCGGCCGGGCAGCCGACCGGCCAGCGCCAGCGGCACCAGCGTGGTCTTGCCCGTGCCCGGCGGGGCGACCAGCACCGCGGCACCGGCGGCGGTCAGCGCCGCGTCCAGGGCGGGCAGCACCGAGCGGACCGGCAGGTCGGTCCCGGGCGTCCCCGACGGCGGCAGCACGACGGTCAGTCTCACCTGCGGTGCGCACCCGGACGCGCCCAGGACTTGTCCGGGTCGGCCTCCGGGGCCAGGGTGGGCACCTGGGACGACGACGTCCGGAGGTCTGCGTGGCGACGCACAGCGGCAGCAGCAACCGAACCGGCGCGGGTGCACCGGCAACCCGCCCGCCCGAGCAGGTGCGCAACGTGGCGCTGGTCGGCCGCGCCGGAGCCGGGAAGACCACCCTGGCCGAGGCGTTGCTGGTGGCTGCCGGGGCGCTGCCCCGCGTCGGCCGGGTGGAGGAGGGCACCACCTGCCTGGACACCGAGGAGGTGGAGGTCCGGCTCCAGCACTCGGTCTCGCTGGCCGCGGCCACGGTCGAGCACGCCGGCCACCGGGTCACCCTGCTGGACACCCCGGGTGCCCCGGACTTCGTGGGTGAGCTGCGGGCCGCGCTGCGGGCCGCGGACGCCGCGCTGGTCGTCGTCTCCGCCGTGGCCGGGGTGGACGCCGCCACCGTGCAGCTGTGGGACGAGTGCGCCGCCGTCACGCTGCCGCGGGCGGTCGTGGTCACCCAGGTCGACCGGCCGCGGGCCGACGTCCCGGCGGTCGTGCGCAGCTGCCGGGAGCTGCTCGGCGCCGGGGTGCACCCGTTGCACGTGCTGGGCGACGACGGCGCGCTCACCTCCCTGCTGGAACCACTGCCCGGGAACCCGGAGCGCGACCGGCTGCGCGCCGAGCTGATCGAGGGGGTGATCGCCGAGAGCGAGGACGAGACGCTGATGGACCGCTACCTCGCCGGTGAACCGATCGGGGTCGCCGACCTGATCGCGGACCTGGAGACGGCGGTCGCCCGCGGCGACTTCCACCCGGTGCTGTGCGCCGCGCCGCCCACCGGGCTCGGGGTGACCGAGCTGCTGGACCTGCTGGTGAGCGCCTTCCCCTCGCCGCTGGAGCGCCCGTGCCCAGCGGTCGCCCGGCCGGACGGTCGACCGGCCGGGCACCTGGGCTGCGACCCGGCCGGGCCGCTCGTGGCCGAGGTGGTGAAGACGACGACCGACCCCTACCTCGGCCGGATCTCGCTCGTGCGGGTCTTCTCCGGCACCCTGCGCCCCGACGTCCCGGTGCACGTGGGCAGCCACGGCTCCGGCTGGGGCGAGCAACACCCCGACCACGACGCCGACGAGCGGGTCGGCGGCCTCGCCAGCGTGCTGGGCAGCGTGCTGCGGCCGGTCGCCGAGTGCCCGGCCGGCGACCTCTGCGCGGTGGCCCGGCTGAGCAGCGCGGAGACCGGGGACACCCTCTCCGACCCGGAGCACCCGCTGATGGTGCGGCCCTGGCCGCTGCCGGACCCGCAGCTGCCGGTGGCCGTCGAGGCGGCCTCGCGCAGCGACGAGGACCGGCTCGCCGGCGCGCTGGCCCGGCTGGCCCTCGAGGACCCGGCCGTACGGGTGGAGCGGCGGCCGGACACCGGGCAGCTGCTGCTGTGGTGCGTGGGCGACGCGCACGCCGAGGTGCTGCTGGACCGGCTGCGCGGCCGGTACGGGGTCGCCGTGCAGACGCCACCGGTGCAGGTGCCGATGGTCGAGACGCTCGCCGGTCCGGCCACCGTGACCGGGCGGCACGTCAAGCAGTCCGGCGGGCACGGGCAGTACGCCGTCGTCGTCCTGGAAGGGCGGCCGGGTCCGGCCGGGTCCGGGGTGACCTTCAGCCAGCGGGTGGTCGGCGGGGCGGTGCCCACCCAGTTCCACGCCAGTGTGGAGAAGGGGGTCCGCGCCCAGGCCGCCCGCGGGATCAGCGGGAACCGCCCGCTGGTCGACGTGGAGGTCGTCCTCGTCGACGGCAAGGCGCACTCCGTCGACTCCTCCGACGCAGCGTTCTCCGCCGCCGGTGCGCTGGCGCTGCGGGAGCTCGCCGCCGCGGCCGGCACCCAGTGCTGGAGCCCTGGTGCGCCGTGGCGGTGACCGTCCCCGCCGAGCACGTCGGCCCGGTGCTCGGCGACCTCGCCGGGCGGCGGGCCCGGGTCACCGGTAGCGTCGCCGACCCCACGCGCGAGGAGACGACGGTGCACGCCGAGGTGCCGGAGCGGGAGCTGATCGAGTACCCGCGTGCGCTGCGGTCGGTGTCGCACGGCACCGGCCGGTTCACCCGCCGTCCGCTGGGCCACGAACCGGCCCCCGCCGCCGTCGTCGCCGACCTGCAACCGGCCTGACCCGGGCCGGAGGCACCGGCCGAGCGTCGAGGAGAGGACCCACCGTGGCACGACGGGCAGACCAGCAGCAGGCACCCGCGGCGGAGGTGACCGACCGCAGCCGGCCCGCCACCGGCCGGGGCGGGGAGCAGGTGAACGTCACCGACACGTCGGTCCCACCCGGCCGGCAGTGGGCGGGCCGGATCGGCGGACCGGTCGCCGCGCTCGTCGTCTACTTCCTGCTCCGGCAGGACGACGCCCTGAGCACGGCCGGCCGGACGACGGCGGCGATCGGCGTGCTGCTCGCCATCTGGTGGATGACCGAGGCGCTCCCGCTGCCGGCGACGGCGCTGGTGCCGATCGTCGCCTTCCCGCTGCTGGGCGTGCTGTCGGTGGAGGAGGCGACCGCGCCCTACGCGAACCCCAACATCTTCCTGTTCATGGGCGGCTTCATGATCGCCCTGGCCATGCAGAAGTGGGAGCTGCACCGGCGGATCGCGCTGCTCACCGTCCGGGCGGTCGGCACCAAGCCGCCCCGGCTGATCGCCGGCTTCATGCTCGCCACCGCCTTCCTGAGCATGTGGGTGAGCAACACCGCGACCACCGTGCTGATGCTGCCCATCGGGCTCAGCGTGCTGATGCTCGTGCTGGACCGGGTGGCCGCCGGCAGCGCCGACGCGGAGGCCGTGGAGGCGGCCACCGGCACCGACGGCGGGACCGGCACCGACACTCCTGGCGACGGCGGTCCGGCGGTCACCGAGCTGATCCAGGACTCCGACACCCGCAACTTCGCCGTCGCCCTGATGCTGGGCATCGCCTACGCGGCCAGCATCGGCTCGCTGGCCACGCTGATCGGCACCCCGCCCAACCTCATCCTCGCCGGCTTCGTGGAGCAGAACTACGACATCGAGCTGGGCTTCGGCGAGTGGATGCTGATGGGGCTGCCGCTCGCCGCGGTCTTCCTGGTGCTCGCCTGGCTGGTGCTCACGAAGCTGACGTTCCGCTCCGGCCTGCGGGAGATCCCGGGTGGCCGGCAGGTGATCCAGTCCGAGATCGAGAAGCTCGGCTCCATGTCCCGGGGCGAGTGGACCGTGCTGGTGGTCTTCGTGACCACCGCCCTGCTGTGGGTGTTCCGCCAACCGCTGACCGGCTGGGGCGCGCTGACCGACGTGCTGCCGTTCGTGGCGAACCTCGACGACGCCACCATCGCCATCGCCGCGGCCGTCGCACTGTTCCTCATCCCGGTCAAGGCCCGGGAGGGCGTCTCCGCACTGGACTGGCAGCAGGCGCAGAAGCTGCCCTGGGGCGTGCTGCTGCTCTTCGGTGGCGGCCTGAGCCTGGCCGCCGCGGTGCAGGCGAGCGGGCTCGACGAGTACGTGGGCAACCAGGTGGGCGCGGTGGGGACGCTGCCGGCCATCCTCCTGGTGGTCGTGACCGCCGGGATCGTCCTGCTGCTCACCGAGGTCACCAGCAACACGGCGACGGCGGCGGCCTTCCTGCCGGTCCTCGGTGGGGTCGCCCTCGGGCTCGACCTCTTCCCGCTGGTGCTGCTGGTGCCCGCCGCGCTGGCCGCCACCTGCGCGTTCATGCTCCCGGTGGCCACCCCGCCCAACGCGATCGTGTTCGGCTCGGGCTACGTCACCATCGGGCAGATGATCCGCGCGGGCGTCGTCCTCAACGTGATCGGCATCGTGCTGATCACCGCCGCGGTCTACTTCCTCGGCGGGGTCGCCCTGGGCATCACCTTCTGAGCTCCCGCCGGACCAGCGGCCGGGACGGTGTTTCCCGACCGTCGGTTGCGGGGCACGGGGCCCCGGGGCACGTGACCGGCGCGTCGTCCCACGCCGTCCGAGCCGGGCGAGGAGGGCACCGTGGAGGACCTGCACCTGGGGTACGCGCTGGTCGGCAGCCTGGCGGTGGCCCTGGCCGCGCTGTCCAGCAAGATGCGAGACCTGCCGTTCAGCGAGCCCCTGCTGGCGCTCGTGCTCGGGGTGGTCGTGGGCCCGCAGGTCCTCGGGCTGGTGGAGGTGGCCGACCCGCTCCGCACGCCCCTGGTGCACGAGATGGCCCGGGTGCTGCTCGCGATCTCGCTGATCGGGGTGGCGCTGCGCTTCCCGGTGCGCCGGCTGCGCGCGGTGGTCACCCCGACGACGGTGCTGGTGACGGTGGGGATGGCCGGGATGGCCGCGCTCTCGGCCGGCCTGGCCTGGCTGGTGCTCGGCATCCCGGTCGCCCTCGCCGTGCTCATCGGCGCCTGCATCACGCCCACCGACCCGGTGCTCGCCTCCAGCGTGGTCACCGGGAAGCCGGCCGAGGAGCACCTGCCGGCCCGCACCCGGCAGTTGCTGTCGGAGGAGTCGGGCGCCAACGACGGCCTGGCCCTGCCGTTGGTGCTGCTGGGCATCGCGCTGGTGCTCGCCGACTCCCTCGGGCACGCCGCCCTCGACGGCCTCTACCAGGTCGTCGTCGGCATCGTCATCGGGATCGTGGCCGGCCTGGTCGCCGGCCGCGCCATGAGCTTCGCGATGAGCCGCTCCGACGTCGACGAGGGCCCGTCGCTGGTGTTCACGCTGGTGCTGGCGGTCGCGGTGCTCGGCATCGCCCGGATCGCGAACTCCGATGGCGTCCTGGCCGTCTTCGTCGCCGGGCTGGCCTACAACTTCGCCGTCGCCCAGGACGAGGTCGGCCCGCAGAACACCATCGACGAGGGCGTGAACCGGTACCTGGTGCTCCCGCTGTTCCTGCTGCTCGGCATCCTGCTGCCCTGGTCGGAGTGGGCCGACCTCGGCTGGGCGGCGGTGCTCTTCCCGGTGGCCGTGCTGCTCCTGCGGCGCCTGCCGGTGCTGCTGGTGCTGGCCCGCCCGCTGGGGCTGCGGCTGCGGGACGCCGTCTTCCTCGGGTGGTTCGGGCCGATCGGGGTGAGCGCGCTGTTCTACCTGACCCTCAGCGAGGAGGACGGCGTCACCGATCCCCGGCTGTGGGCGGCCGGGACCCTGGTGGTCGCGGCCAGCACGGTCGCGCACGGGATCAGCTCCGCACCCGGCCGCCGGCTGTACCGCCGGGCCGCGGGCAGCTGACCGGCGCTCGCCGTGCGGTTGATCACCAGTGACGGTAGGCATGCGCCATGACGGTGATCGGCTTCCACAACTCCCACGAGCAGGTGCACCCCACCGACCTGCTGCGCGCGGTGCAGCACGCCGAGCAGGTCGGCTTCACCGCCGCCATGTGCTCCGACCACCTCGAGCCCTGGAACGAGCGGCAGGGCCAGTCCGGGTTCGCCTGGTCCTGGCTGGGCGCGGCGCTGGCCACCACCGGGCTGCCCTTCGGGGCGGTGAACGCCCCCGGCCAGCGGTACCACCCGGTGATCGTCGCCCAGGCGATCGCCACCCTCGGCGCGATGTTCCCCGGCCGGTTCTGGGTGGCCCTCGGTTCCGGCGAGGCGATGAACGAGCACGTCACCGGGCACGTCTGGCCGCGCAAGGAGCTGCGTGACGCCCGGCTGCGCGAGTGCGTCGACATCATCCGGGCCCTGCTGGCCGGCGAGGAGGTCAGCCACGACGGGCTGGTCACCGTCGACCGGGCCCGGATCTGGACGCTGCCCGAGCAGCAGCCGGCGCTCATCGCCCCGGCCGTCTCGGCGCGGACCGCCACCCGGCACGCCGAGTGGGCCGACGGACTGGTCACCATCAACCAGCCGCACGACGTCCTCCGGGAGGTGATCGCCGCCTACCGGGACGCCGGTGGCCAGGGCACGCTGACCATCCAGGTGCACGTCTCCTACGACCCCGACGCCGAGCGCGCGGTGGCGATCGCGCACGACCAGTGGCGCAGCAACGTCTTCCCGCCGCCGCTGTGCTGGGACCTGGACACCACCCGCGCCTTCGACCAGGCCAGCCAGCACGTGC
>NZ_JAAKGN010000125.1:0-15102 GCF_011039295.1 Modestobacter sp. KNN46-3
CCGAGCTGCAGTCCCGGATGGACGACGGCGACCTGACCGCCGTCCAGCTCACCACGGCCTACCTGGCGCGGATCGCCGCCGTCAACGACGACCTCGGCGCGGTGCTCAGCATCAACCCCGACGCCCTGCGCGACGCGGCCGCCAGCGACCGCACGCGGCAGCGGGACCAGGAGCGCCGGCCGCTCGAGGGCATCCCGGTGCTGCTGAAGGACAACGTGGACACCGAGCAGCTGCCGACCACGGCGGGGTCCCGGGCGATGCTGGACAGCCGCCCGGACGACGCCGTGATCACCCAGCGGCTCCGGGACGCCGGCGCGATCGTGCTGGGCAAGGCGAACCTCTCCGAGTGGGCGAACCTCCGCGGCAGCGCCTCCACCAGCGGCTGGAGCGGCGTCGGCGGCCAGACCGCCAACCCCTACGTGCTCGACCGCAACCCGTGCGGCTCCTCCTCCGGCTCCGCGGTGGGCGTCGCCGCCTCGCTGGCCCAGGTGGCGATCGGCACCGAGACCGACGGCTCGATCGTCTGCCCGGCCGGGGCCAACGGCGTGGTCGGCGTCAAGCCGACGCTCGGCCTGGTCAGCCGCACCGGCATCGTGCCGATCTCCGCCGAGCAGGACACCGCCGGCCCGATGGCCCGGCACGCCGTCGACGCGGCGCTCGTGCTCGAGGTGCTCGCCGGGCAGGACGCCGACGACGCCGCCACCGCGGAGATCCCCGCCGACCTGGGCACCGACTTCGCCGACCTGGACCTCGACGCGCTGGAGGGTGCCCGGATCGGGGTCTGGACGCTCACCCCCGAACAGTCCGCAGCCGTCGACGACCGGACCGAGGAGGTGTTCGCGGCGGCGGTGAAGCAGATCGAGGCCGCCGGCGCCACCGCCGTGCCGGTGCAGCTGGCCTACCAGGAGGAGATCGGCACCGGTGAGCTCCCGGCGTTGCTGGCCGAGTTCAAGCGCGACCTGAACGCCTACCTGGCGGCCACGCCCGGGGACCACCCGGCCGACCTCGCCGGCATCATCGAGTTCAACGAGCAGGACCCGGTGGAGCTGGCGTACTTCGGTCAGGAGCTCCTGGAGCAGGCCCAGGCAGCGACCGTGCCCGCCGACGACCCGGCGATCCGGGAGACCCGCGACCGGATCCGGGAGCTGGCCCGCGCCTCGATCGACGAGGCCCTCGCCCAGGGGGCCGGCCCGGAGGACGACCTGGCCGCGATCGTCGGGCTGACCAACACCCCCGCCTGGCAGACCCGCTACGAGTACCTGGACGGTCAGGCCGACGCGTTCGTCTACAGCACCTCCGGCCCGGCTGCGGTGGCCGGCTACCCGAACGTCACCGTCCCGGCCGGGTTCGCCGGTCCCCGGGACTCGCTGCCGGTCGGTGTCTCGTTCTTCGGGACCCGCTGGGACGACGCCCGGGTGCTGGACATCGTCGCGGACTTCGAGGACCAGGCCGCGGCCCGCGAGGCACCGGGCTACCTGCCCACGGTGGGCGCGGACCCGCAGCCGGACAACCCCGAGCCCGCCACCTGAGCAGCCCCGCCACCTGGAGAAGGACCCCCTCCTCCCCACCACTCGCAAGCTCGCGGCGGGTCTTCGGCCCCCTCTCAGGGGCCCGCGCCGAGCTTGCGAGGCGTCGGGGGAGAGGGGGTCCTTCGTCAGCCGAGCAGGGCGGCGCGCAGCTCCTCGGCGTCGGTACGGACCTGCGCGAGCACCGGGGCGACGTCCCGCTCCCGCAGCTGACCGCAGCTGACCCGCTCGATCGGGGTCTCCTCGTGGTCGCCGTCGGTGAGCCGCCCGGTGACCTCGAAGGCGGACCGGAGCAGGGCGCCGGAGAAGGAGGCGTCGTCGTCCACCTGCTTGAGCGGCACGAGCATGCCCGCCGGGAAGCCCCACTGCTCCAGCGCCACGGAGGTCAGCCGCAGCGCCGAGATGCCGTACCGGTGCACCTCCGCCGTGCGGCGGGCGACCGCGGACCGGTGGGTGCTCCACAGCTCGGCGTAGCCGTCGGGGTCGTTGTGGTGCAGCAGCGCCACGCCCATCTGCGCCAGCAGACCGAGGCAGAGCGCGTCCTGCGGGCGTTCGGCGAACCGGGGTGCCAGCGTCGAGGCGGCCAGCGCCAGGGTGGTGCTGACCTCCCAGAAGTCCTCGGGGAGGAGCGACTCGTCGTCCAGGTCGGTCAGGGCGACCGTGGCCATCGTGCGGACCGTGCCGAAGCCGACGACGGTGACCGCGAACTGCAGGGAGGTCACCCGCCCGCGCATCCCGTAGAACGCCGAGTTGGCCAGCTTCATCACCCGGCCGGCCAGCGCGACGTCCGCGCCGAGCAGGCGGGACAGCTCCTTGGCGCTCGCCCGGTCGGAGTTCGTCTCGGCGACGACCTGAGCGGCGACCGGCCGCTGGGCGGCCATGCGGTCGATGCTGCCGAGCACCCGCTCCAGGTCGAAGACCGGGGCGACGGTCAGGGACGGTGCGGCGGAGGGGGTCACGTCAGCTCCAGGTCGGGGTGCCGGACTGCTCCGGGGGTGGCGGTCGCCGTGTCGGCGAACCAGACCGCGGCGTCCTCGCCGGACAGCGGCGCGGCCAGGCTGAAGCCCTGCAGGTAGGTGGCGCCCAGCCGGGCGAGCTCGTCGGCCTGCTCCCGGGTCTCCACGCCCTCGGCCACCGTGTCCAGCCCCAGGCTGCGAGCCAGGGCGATGACCGCGGTGGTGATCTCGGGGTGCCCATCGGCCAGCTCGGCGACGAAGGACCGGTCGACCTTCAGGCAGTCGACCGGCAGGTGCCGCAGGTAGGCCAGCGAGGAGTAGCCGGTGCCGAAGTCGTCGATGGAGACCTGCACGCCCAGCTCGCGCAGCTGCAGCAGGACGGCGCGGGCCGAGGCGGGGTCCTTCATCAGGGCCGACTCGGTGATCTCGACGGAGAGCCGGCTGGCCGGCAGGCCATGGCGCTGCAGGGCCGCCTGCACGTGGCCGTGCAGGTTGACGTCCAGCTGGAGGGCCGAGACGTTGACGTTGGCCCGCTGCGGGGCACGGCTGCCCAGCCGGCGGTCCCACTCGGTCAGCTGCCGGCAGGTCTCGTCCAGCACCAGGGACCCCAGCGCCGACACCAGGCCGCTCTCCTCGGCCAGCGGGACGAACGTGCTCGGCGGGATCGCCCCGCGCTCGGGGTGCTGCCAGCGGGCCAGCGACTCCACGGTCACCGCGCTGCCGTCGGCGGTGCTGAAGATCGGCTGGTACATCAGGGTCAGCTCCCGGCGGCCGATCGCCTCACGCAGGTCGGCCACCAGCCGCAGCTTGTCCCGGGCCTGCGCCCGGGCCTCGGAGTCCAGCACGGTGATCCGGCCCTTGCCGGCGGCCTTGGCCTGGTACATCGCGATGTCGCAGTCGCGGATCAGCTCCTCGGCGGCGGCGTGCTCGGCGGTCTGCACGGTGACACCGACGCTGGCCCGGGGGTGCAGCTCGACCCCGGAGAGGGTGAGCGGCCGGTGCAGCGCCTCCCCGATCCGCTCGGCGAGTGCCACGGCGCCGTCCTCGGACACCTGCTGGCAGACGACGACGAACTCGTCACCCCCGAAGCGGGCGACCAGGTCGCCCGGCCGCACCGTCGACCGCAGGCGCTGGGCCACCTCGACCAGCAGCGCGTCGCCCACCGTGTGCCCGAGCGAGTCGTTGACCACCTTGAAGTTGTCCAGGTCCAGGAAGATGCACGCCAGGCCGCCGGCGCCGGGTCGGAAGCGCTCGGCCACGTGCTCGGCCAGCAGCGTGCGGTTGGGCAGCCCGGTCAGCGGGTCGTGGTTGGCCTGGTGGGCCAGCCGGGCCTCGAAGGCCAGCCGGTCGGTGATGTCCTCGATGGTGCCGATGAAGCCGGCGCCCGCTCCGGGGGTGAACACGTGCGCGAAGCGGATGACCGTGCTGCGCTCGGTGCCGTCCTGCCGGACCAGCCGCGCCTGCGCCTCGCGGTCGCCGCCCTCGAGCACCGCGATGGCCTGTTCGACCACCGTCTCGAGGTCGTCGGGGTGCACGGCGTCGAGCCAGCCGGTGCCGAGCAGCTGTTCGGCCTGCGTGCCCACCAGGGCGCAGAACGCGTCGTTGACGTGCGCCAGCCGCATGCCCTGCTCGGACAGCAGGGTGGGCACCGGTGAGCGCTCGGTGAGGGTGGCGAAGCGCCGCTCGGAGGCGTCGGCGGTCGCCCGCAGCGCCCGCTCGGTCTCGTTGGCCGTGGAGGCCACCCGGAGGGTCCAGCGCCGTCCAGCCGGTGGCGGGACCGGCACCGCGGAGACGACGCAGTCGAGCAGGGCGCCGCTGGCGCACCGGACCGGCAGGGTCATGTGCACGGTCCGCTCCCGGCGGAGGAGCAGTTTGAGCTCCCCGCCGCCGAGCGAGGGCAGCAGCTGCTCGACGGCCACCGCGTGCAGGTCCGCCGAGCCGTAGCCGAGCAGGGTCGCGACCCGCTCGTTGCTCCAGCCGACCCGGAACACGCCGCCCACCTGCTCGATCACGAGCACCGCGACGGCGTCGCTGACGCTCACGCCGTGGAAGACGGCGGCCACGATCTCGGGGGACGCCTGGGGCTCGCCGACCGCCCGTGTCCGTGCTGACATGCCGTGCCTCCCCCCGCCGTCCACCCGGCGCACCGGTGCGCCCTGCCCACAGCGTCGTCCCGCCGGAGACGGCACTCCAGCCGATCGGGCGGACTTCCCTCCTTCGGGGCGGGGCAGGGCGACCGCGACCACAGCGGGTGACCCCGGGCGTCGGACCGACCCCCGGTTACTGCCCGGTAGCGGATGTGGGATCTTCGACACCCCACGTCGAGACGGCAGGGCTGCCGTCAGGAATGAGGACCCATGCGCTTGCACCTGTCGCCGGAGGACCGGGCCTTCCGGGACGAGATGCGCACCTTCTTCACCACCTCGGTGCCGCAGTCGATCCGGGACGCGGTCGCTGCCCACCGGGAGCTGACCAAGGAGCAGTTCATCGAGGCCCAGCGCGCGCTCAACGCCGCCGGTCTCGCCGTGCCGCACTGGCCGGTGGAGTGGGGCGGCCGGGACTGGACCCCGCTGCAGCGCCACATTTGGCGCGAGGAGATGCAGCTGGCCGGCGTCCCGGAGCCGCTGGCCTTCAACACCAGCATGATCGGCCCGGTCATCGCGACCTTCGGCTCGCAGGAGCAGAAGGAGCGTTTCCTCCCCGCCACCGCCAACCTCGACATCTGGTGGTGCCAGGGCTTCTCCGAGCCCGACGCCGGCTCGGACCTGGCGTCGCTGCGCACCACCGCGGTGCGCGACGGCGACGACTGGGTGGTCAACGGCCAGAAGACCTGGACGACGCTGGGTCAGCACGCCGACTGGATCTTCTGCCTGGTCCGCACCGACCCCACCGCCGAGAAGCGGCAGCGGGGCATCTCGCTGCTGCTGTTCCCGATGGACACCCCCGGGGTGACGCTGCGGCCGATCGAGCTGCTCGACGGCGGCTTCGAGGTCAACGAGGTCTTCTTCGAAGACGTCCGGGTCCCGGCGGAGAACCTGGTGGGCGAGGAGAACCACGGCTGGGACTACGCCAAGTTCCTGCTCGGGAACGAGCGGGTCGGCATCGCCCGCATCGGGTCGACCAAGCGGATGCTGATCGAGGCCAAGGAGCACGCCCGCGGCATCACGGTCAACGGGGCCCCGCTGTCGGAGGACCCGTACATGACCGCCCGGATCGCCGAGCTGGAGAACGAGCTGCTCGCGCTGGAGCTCACCGCCCTGCGGGTGGTGGCCAACTCCGCCGGCGGCCGCCCGCACCCGGCGTCCTCGGTGCTGAAGCTGCGCGGCTCGGAGCTGCAGCAGGCCGCCACCGAGCTGCTGGTGGACATCGCCGGTCCGCTGTCGGTGGCGTCCTTCGCCGACGAGGAGTCGGACGTGCCGGAGTGGGCGCAGGTGGCGACGCCGTCGTACCTGAACTACCGCAAGGTCTCCATCTACGGGGGCTCGAACGAAGTGCAGCGCACCATCATCGCCGGCTCGATCCTGGGGTTGTGAGGTCACCGTGGAGTTCAGCTACGACGACGAGCAGAACGGTCTCCGGGAGGCAGTGAGCGCACTGCTGTCCCGGGCGTACGGGGACAGCGAGCAGCGCCGACGGGTGGTCGGCACCGACCCGGGCTTCGACGAGAAGACCTGGGGCCAGCTGGCCGAGATGGGCCTGCTGGGGCTGCCGTTCGCGGAGGCCGACGGCGGCATGGGCGCAGGTCCGGTGGAGGTGTCCATCGTGGCCGAGGAGATCGGCCGGGTGCTGGCACCCGAGCCGTTCGTGGAGGCCGTCGTCCTCGCCGGTGGGCTGGTGGCCGACCTGGGCACCGACGCCCAGCGCGCCGAGGTGCTCGGGGCGCTGGCCGAGGGCACCTTGCTCCCGGCCTTCGCGCACACCGAGATCGGCTCCCGTTGGCAGGCCTCGGCCCAGTCGGTCACCGCGACCGAGGACGGCGGCGCGTGGCGGCTGACCGGGGTCAAGGAGCCGGTGCCGCACGGTGCCCGCGCCGACCTGCTGGTGGTCAGCGCACTCGTGGACGGCGCGACCCGACTGTTCCTGGTGCCGGGCGACGCCGAGGGGCTCACCCGCACCGGGTACCGCAACCACGACGGCACCCGCTCGGCGAAGGTCGCGTTCGCCGGCACCCCGGCCCAGCCCCTGGGTACGGGCACCGCCGACCAGACCGCTGCCATCGAGAAGGCACAGGCCCGCGCGCGGGTCGCCTACGGGCACGAGGCGCTGGGGGCGATGGAGACGGCGCTGACCACGACGGCGGAGTACCTCAAGGCCCGCAAGCAGTTCGGCGTGCCGCTGAACAAGTTCCAGTCGCTGACCTTCCGGGCGGCGGACATGTACGTCTCCCTGGAGCTGGCCCGCAGCACCGTCATGTGGGCGACCCTGGTCGTCGACGCCGACGGTGACGTGGTCGCCGCGGCCGACCGGGCCCGGCTGCAGGCCAGCCGGGCGTCGCGGCACATCGGCAAGGAGGCGATCCAGCTGCACGGCGGGATCGGCGTCACCGCCGAGTACAAGGTGGGCCACTACACCAGCCGGCTCACCGCGATCGACCACCTCCTCGGCGACGGCGACTGGGCCCTGGCCCGGCTGGCCGGCTCGGTGGGCGAGCACCAGACGGTCGACGCCCTGCAGTAACCAGCACGCGCTCGACAGCGCCCCTCGGCCCACCCGGCCGGGGGGCGCCGTCGCGTCCGGGGCGGGGAATGCACCGGGGTGTCGTACGGTTCTCCGCAGCAGTAGTTGCACTCTCAACCAGTGCGGCTCAGACGAGAGGGAGCACGAGATGCAGTTCGGGATCTTCACCGTCGGCGACGTCACCCCCGACCCGACCACCGGCCGGGCCCCCACCGAGGCCGAGCGGGTCAAGTCGCTGATCGCGATCGCGCTCAAGGCCGAGGAGGTCGGGCTCGACGTCTTCGCCCAGGGCCAGCACCACAACCCGCCGTTCGTGGTCTCCTCCCCCACCACCACGCTGGGCTACATCGCGGCCAAGACCGAGAAGCTGGTCCTGTCGACGTCCACGACGCTGATCACCACCACCGACCCGGTGAAGATCGCCGAGGACTTCGCCACCCTGCAGCACGTCGCCGACGGCCGGGTCGACCTGATGATGGGCCGGGGCAACACCGGCCCGGTCTACCCCTGGTTCGGCAAAGACATCCGGGACGGCATCCCGCTGGCCGTGGAGAACTACCAGCTGCTGCGCCGGCTGTGGCGGGAGGACGTGGTGAACTGGGAGGGTCAGTTCCGCACCCCGCTGCAGGGCTTCACCTCCACGCCGCGCCCGCTGGACGGCGTCCCGCCGTTCGTCTGGCACGGCTCGATCCGCAGCCCGCAGATCGCCGAGCAGGCCGCCTACTACGGCGACGGCTTCTTCCACAACCACATCTTCTGGCCGCCGGAGCACACCGAGCGGATGGTCGAGTTCTACCGTCGCCGGTTCGAGCACTACGGCCACGGCAGCGCCGACCAGGCGATCGTCGGGCTGGGCGGCCAGGTGTTCATGCGGAAGAACAGCCAGGACGCCGTCCGCGAGTTCCGCCCTTACTTCGACAAGGCACCCGTGTACGGCGGCGGCCCGTCGCTGGAGGAGTTCACCTCGCAGACCCCGCTCACCGTCGGCTCCCCGGAGCAGGTGATCGAGCGGACGCTGGGCTTCCGCGACTACGTCGGTGACTACCAGCGGCAGCTTTTCCTCATCGACCACGCCGGGCTGCCGCTGAAGACGGTGCTCGAGCAGCTGGACATCCTGGGCGAGGAGGTCGTGCCGGTGCTCCGCCGCGAGTTCGCCGCGCTCAAGCCGGCGCACGTGCCGGACGCGCCCACCCACGCCAGCCTGGTCGCCGCCGCCGGCGGCGGGCACGACAGCACCGTGCACGCCGCCGACGACGTGACCGGCCGGACCGTGGAGACGGCGGCGCAGGCATGACCACCCGCACCCTCGCCGTCGTCAGCGCCGGGCTGAGCGACCCCAGCTCGACCCGGCTGCTGGCCGACCGGCTCACCGCCGCCACGGTCGAGGCACTGCGCGCCCGCGGGGAGGACGCCACCGTCGAGGTGGTGGAGCTCCGCGGGCACGCCCGCGACCTGGCCGACAACCTGACCAGCGGCTTCGCCAACGGGTCGCTGCAGACGGCGATCGACACGGTCGTCGGCGCCGACGCGCTGATCGCGGTCACCCCGGTGTTCTCCGCCTCCTACAGCGGCCTGTTCAAGACGTTCTTCGACGTCCTGGACAAGGACGCGCTGACCGGCAAGCCCGTGCTGCTCGGCGCCACCGCCGGGACGCCGCGGCACTCGCTGGTCGTCGAGCACGCGATGCGCCCGCTGTTCGCCTACCTGCGGGCGGTCGTCGTCCCCACCGGCGTCTTCGCCGCCGCGGAGGACTGGGCCGGCGGCGGCGTCGACCGGTCGCTGGCCGGCCGGGTCGAGCGGGCAGCCGGTGAGCTCGCCGGGCTGGTGAGCGGCCGTCCGGTCGCCACCCGGCCGGCCGACCCGTTCGCCGACCCGACCACCTCGTTCGAGGAGCTGCTGAAGGGCCGCTGACCCCCACCGCAGCTCGACATCGGGCTGGGAGCTGCCTCCGCGTCCCGGAGGGAGCTCCCAGCCCGTTCTCGTCGAGCTGCCGCCGTCGGGCAGGATCCGGGGATGACCCCGCCGACGTGGTTCACCCAGGCCCTCGCCCAGCAGCCGGAGCACCGGGACGTCGTCGTCTCGGGCGCGCGGGTGCACTACCGGGCCTGGGGGCCGGCCGGGGCGCCGGGCGTGGTGCTGGTGCACGGCGGTGCGGCCCACTCCGGCTGGTGGGACCACGTCGCTCCGCTGCTCACCGGCCGCCGGGTGGTCGCCCTCGACCTGACCGGCCACGGCGACAGCGACCGGCGCGAGGACTACGACCCGCTGCTGTGGGCGCGGGAGGTGGTGGCCGTCGCCGCCGACGAGGGCCTCGACCGGCCGACCGTCGTGGGCCACAGCATGGGCGGCTGGGTGGCGGTGACCGTGGGCGTCGAGCATCCGGGCGACATCGGCTCGGTCGTCGTCGTGGACTCCCCGCTCAACGACCGGCCGCCGGACGAGCGTCGGCTGCGGGAGCGCCGCCGGCCGCACCGGGTGTACCCCGACCCGGACGAGGCCCGGGCCCGCTTCCGGACCCTGCCGCCGCAGGACGTCCTGCTCCCCTTCGTCCGCGAGCACGTGGCCGCCGGCTCGCTGCAGGCCGTCGAGGGCGGCTGGACGTGGAAGTTCGACCCGGACTTCTTCGGCACCCGGCTGCGGCTGCGCGACCTGCTGCCCGGCGTCGCCGTCCCGCTGACGTTCCTGCGCTGCGAGCACGGGCTGGTGAGCCCGGAGATGGCCACCGAGATGGTCGGGCTCACCCGGGCCGGGATGCCCGTGGTCGACCTGCCCGACAGCGGCCACCACCCGATGCTGGACCAGCCGCTGGCGTTGGTCACCGCGCTGCGCACGGTGCTCGCGCTGGGCGGTGACCGACCCCGCTGAGCCACCGGGCGAGCTGCCGCAGGGGTGGGTCAGAGGCAGCGGTACAGCGCCCGCCAGAACAGGTCCAGGCCGTCGCCCGGCCCGGCCATGCCGCGCGCGGTGAGCAGCACCGCGACGAGGTCCCGGTCCGGATCGGCGTAGGCGGTCGTACCCGTCCCGCCGTCCCAGCCGAACCGGCCCGGCTGCGTCCATGGCTCTCCCGGCTCGACCTGCACGCCGACCTGCAGGCCCCAGGAGCGGCCGGCGCCGAGGAAGTCAACGGCCTCCACCCGCTGCGCCGTGGTCAGCGCTCCGGTGGTCATGGCGGCCACCGATCCCGGGCTCAGCAGCGACCCGCCCCCGTCGGCGAGCGCGCCGAAGAAGGCGAGCACGTCGGGTGCGCTGGAGACCAGCCCGGCCGCCAGCCCCTCGAAGGCCGGTGGCACGGACGACCGCCCGTCGGCGGGGTCGAGGAGCTCGAACCCGTCACCGGCCGGCAGGTACGCCGGGCCGAGCCGCGCGGGGTCGGTCGCCCAGAAGCCGGTGTCGGCCAGGCCCAGCGGACCGGTGACCCGGGTGCGCAGCAGGTCGTGCACCGGGCAGCCGGCGACCCGGCTCAGCAGCACCGAGAGCACCTCGGTGCTGAGGTGGTACAGCCAGCTGGCCCCCGGCTGCGCGGCCAGCGGCAGCTCGCCCAGCCGGGCCAGGTACTCCTCCGGCGTCAGCTCCGGCGGCAACGGACCCGGTCCGAGGCCGGCCCGGTACAGGGCCTCGTCCAGCGGCGAGCCGTCCCACAGCCCACCGAAGCCGGGGGTGCTGGTGAGCAGGTGGCGGACGGTGATCGGGCGGTCAGCGGGCACCGTGTCCGTGAGTGCGCCGGCCCGGTCGACCAGCACCCGCGGTTCGGCCAGCTCCGGGATCCACCGCCCGACCGGGTCGTCGAGGTCCAGCAGCCCGTCCTCGACCAGCGACAGCGTCAGCACCCCGGCGAACGGCTTGGACAGCGACGCCAGCCGGAACAGCGAGTCCGGACGCACCCGGGTGACGCCCCCCAGCTCGAGGGAGCCGCCGGTGTGCACCTCGACCTCGCCGCGGTACCGCACGGCGGCGGCGTAGCCGGGCAGCCGGCCGCTCTCCACCTGGGCCTGCAGCGCCGACCACACGGTGACGAACCGGGACAGGTGGGTCATGCCGGCCTCCTGCGTCCGAGGGACGCGCACCCAGCGTCCGAGGGACGGTGCGCTCAGCAGGCAGGACGGCGCCGGCCGGCGGAAGTCATCGCACCGGCCGCCCGGACCGTCAGGCCGTGCGGTCTCAGACGGTGGTGCCCTTGCCCGATGCCCGCTGCGCCTCCGGGGCGTCGGCGCCCTCCTCCCCGAGGTGTCGCTCGAAGTGCGGCGGGACGACGAGGTCGGCCGGGCTGAGCTGGTCGACCGAGCGGTGGCCCAGGCCGACGAGGGCCGAGCCGAGCCCGTCGCGCAGCAGGTCGAGCACGTTGCCCACCCCGGCTTCGCCGTTGGCGGCCAGGCCCCACAGGTAGGCGCGGCCGATCATCACCGCCCGGGCGCCCAGGGCGAGGGCCTTCGCGACGTCGCCGCCACGCCGGATGCCGCCGTCCATCAGCACCTCGACCTGCTCGCCGACCGCCTGCACGACCGCGGGCAGCGCGCGGATCGCCGCCGGGGTGCCGTCGAGGTTGTTGCCACCGTGGTTGGACACCGAGATCGCGGTGACCCCGGAGTCCACGGCCCGCTTCGCGTCGTCCACGCGCATGACGCCCTTGAGCATGAACGGCCCGTCCCACTGCGAACGCAGCCAGGCGACGTCGTCCCAGCTGGGCATCGGGGAGGCGCTCCACTGCCCGTAGGCCCCGAAGAAGGTGGGCGCCGGGTCACCGGGGGCCGCCACCATGTTCGGCACCGTGAGGTCCGGGAGCTTGCGGGTGCGGGCGAAGTCGAGCAGCCACCGCGGCCGGGCCAGCACCTGGGGGGCGTACTTGCGGGCCGCCTCGAAGTCGATCTTCTCCGGGATGAACGGGCTGCCCCAGTCCCGGCCGTAGGCGAACGACCAGTCCAGGGTGGCGATCATGCCGACCGCGCCGGCGTCCCTGGCCCGCTGCATCCGGCCGAGCATCTCCTCACGGGTGCCGACCCAGTACATCTGGAAGAAGGTCTGCGGGTTGGCCGCCACGACCTCCTCGATCGGCTTGCTGGCGAAGGAGGACAACCCCATCGCCACACCCCGGGAAGCGGTGGCGCGGGCCACGGCGACCTCGCCCTCGGGGTCGACCGCCTGCACGCCGGTCGGGCTGATCATGATCGGCATGGACACCGGCTGGCCCATGATCGTGGTGCCCAGCTGCCGCTCGTTGCTCAACCCGGCGGTGTGCGGCGCGAACCCGAGTTCGGCGAAGGCGGCGAGGTTGTCCTCCGCGGTGAGCCCGCGCTCGGAGCCGGCCACCAGCGCCCCGTAGACGCCCTTGGGCAACCGCCGCTTCGCGCGCCGCTGCGCCTCCGCCACCGACTCGAACCACGCGTTCGCCACCTGCGGACCCCCTGCTGCTCGCCTCGTCCCGGGCGACGCCGTCGTCGCCGGGGTTGCCGTCGCGGAGCCGGCCGGTCCACCGGCGCGCCACGTGGCACTGAGTGCCACCCTAGCGGCCGGAGGTGGCCTGGGACACAGCGCGCCGGTCAGGCGTCCTTGATCGCCGAGACGTCGAACTCCACCTGGATCCGGTCGCTGACCAGCACGCCGCCGGTGTTGAGGACCGCGTTCCAGGTCAGGTCCCACTGGCTGCGCTTGATCGCCAGCGCACCCTCGAAGCCCACCCGCATGTTGCCGAACGGGTCCAGCGCCGAGCCGGTGAGCGTGAAGTCGATCGAGACCGGCCGGGTGACCGCCTTGATCGTGAGGTCGCCGGTGACCCGGTAGACCTCCCGGTCGACCTGCTCGACCGACGTGGAGACGAACACCATCTCGGGGTGCTGCTCGACGTCGAGGAAGTCGGCCGAGCGCAGGTGCGCATCCCGGTCCGGGGTGCCCGTGTCGATGCTGGCGGTCGCGATCCGCAACTGGACGCTGCTGGCCGACGGCGTCGCGGTGTCCAGGTGGGCGGTGCCGGAGAAGTCGGTGAAGGCACCCCGCACGGTGGTCACCATGGCGTGCCGGGCCCGGACGCCGATCCGGGTGTGCGTGACGTCGACGGTGTAGTCGCCGGTGACGTCCGCCAGGGCGCTGGTGGCGGCGTCGAAGTCCGTCGCGGCGCCCTCGGGTGCGCGGTGCTTGCCCACGGGTCAGCGCTCCTCGTCTCGGTGGTCGAACCCCTCGATCCTCCCCGATGGTCCCGCGCCGACGCACAGGAGGGCCATCCGTGGGGGCGGCCCGGACGCAGCGAGGCCCGGGTCCAGCCGGACCCGGGCCTCGCTGCGCACCACCGGTGACTCAGTACCAGCCGGTGGCTCAGTACCAGCCGGTGGCCTTGGAGTGCGACCACGCGGCGCACGGCGAGCCGTAGCGGTTGTCGATGTAGATCAGCCCCGCGTCGATCTGCCGGTAGCCGTCGGAGGTCTTGGCGATCCCGGTGCTCTTCCAGGTGGAGTCCAGGAACTGCGGGATTCCGTAGGCGGTGCTGGTCGGGTTCTGGGCGTTCGGGTTCCAGCCGCTCTCCTTGCCCCAGAGGCTCTCCAGACAGGAGAACTCCGCCTGGTCACCGCCGAGCTTGCCCAGGGCGTAGTCCTGGAAGGAGCCCGAGCCGGACGAGGCGGCCGGGGCCGCCGGCGCCCGGGCGGGAGCGGGAGCGGCCGGCGCGGGCGCGCGGGCGGCGGCCCGCTGAGCGGCGGCCGCCTCCTCCGCGGCCTGCGCCTCGGCGGCGGCCTGGGCCTCGGCGGCGATCCGGGCCTCCTCCGCGGCCTGTGCCTCGGCGGCCAGACGCGCGGCCTCGGCGGCCTGGGCGTCCAGCACGGCCTGGTCGGCGGCGGCCTGCGCCTGGGCGGCGGCGACCTGCTCGGCCTCGCGCTGGCTGCGGTTGGCGGCCAACTGGCCGAGCCGGTCGGTCAGCCGCCCGTCGACGAGTGCGGTCGCGGTCTGCTGGGAGCTCAGGTCGAGCTGGGCGGCGACGCCGGCGGGCTCGGCGCTGGCCTCGGCCCGGGCGTCCGGCTCGCCGCCGACGAGCACGTTGACCAGGATCGCGCCGGCGGCGGCGACGCTCAGGTACAGCGTCGGCCGGCGCAGCCCACCCGGGGGCTGGCGACGACGGGTCTGCCGGGCGGTCGGGGCGTCATCGGCACCGGTCGAGAGCAGTGGCAGCACCTCGGTGGTGGGCAGCTGCTCGTCCGACGAGGACGCGGTGGTGCGACGGGACATGAAGAGAGGGGCTCCGTGGGTCTTCCGTGGCCGCCTACCGAGTCAGCTGACGGGTTCGGGCGGGAAGCGGCCCTACCCGGCCGGGCGGCTGCCCGGGCGGGATTCACCCCAGTGGTGCGGTGGGTCCCCGGTTCGCTGCGTGCAGCGACTCGGCGGCATCCGGTGCGGGCTCCCCGGGTGGGGACGAGACGTCCGACCGGACCTGGCCAAGGTAGAGGCCGTGACCCGGCCGCGACAATGCCCGGGGCCGTCTTTCGTCGCCATGTGCCACGACTCGCACTCGGCGATGGGGCGGGCTTGGAGCAGAGTGACGGCTGGGACCGGTGGGACGGCGCAGGTTCAGGGGAGCCGCCACACCGTCGTCCGGCGCACTGCGCCTCCGGCGGCGTCGGGCACGTCGTACTCCGCCTGCGCGAGCAGGCCCTCCTTCGGGACGTACGCGCGCCCGGGGTCGCCCAGCAGCACGGTGGCCCCGCGCAGCCAGGCCGCACCGAGGAAGGGCAGCACCCGGGCGGTCATCTCGCGGTCGTAGCAGACGTCGCCGGCCAGGACGACGTCGATCGCCGGCAGCTCCTCGTCGAGCACGTCGCCGACCACCTCGATCCCGGTGACCCCGTTCACCTCGGCGTTGAGCCCGACCGCCGCGTGCGAGTACGGGTCGACGTCACTGGCCAGCACCCCGCTCGCCCCGGCCAGCACGGCCGCGACGGCGACCAGGCCGCTGCCGGCCCCCAGGT
>NZ_JAAKGN010000126.1:0-15041 GCF_011039295.1 Modestobacter sp. KNN46-3
GCGCAGGAACAGGGAGGACATCCGAAGGAGCACGGGAGGAGTGTCCCAGGCGTCCGCCGGACGCCGTCCATCGGTTTGGCTCAGGCGACGACGCGTCCGCGGAGGACCATCCGTTGCGGTCGCTGTAGCGAGTCGAGGTCGGCCCGGGGGTCGGTCTCGTAGACGACCAGGTCGGCCGGGGCGCCTTCGGCGATGCCCGGCAGGCCCAGCCACTCGCGTGCGCCCCAGGAGCCGGCGGCCAGTGCGGCCTCGGCAGGCAGCCCGGCGGCGTGCAGCGCCCGGATCTCGTCGGCGATGACCCCGTGGTCGACGCCCCCACCGGCGTCGGTGCCGGCGAACACGGGCACGCCGGCCTCGAACGCGGCGCGCACCACGGCTCCGGAGTTCGCGTACAGCCGCCGCATCGTGGACGCGTACGAGGGGAACTTGGCCTCCCCCGCCGCCGCGAAGCCGGGGAAGTTCTCCACGTTCACCAGCGTCGGGACGACGGCGGTGCCCCGGCGGGCCATCTCCCCCACCAGCTCCTCGGTCAGGCCGGTGCCGTGCTCGATGCAGTCGATCCCCGCCCCGATCAGCCCGGGCAGCGCATCGGTGCCGAAGGTGTGCGCGGTGACCCGGGCACCCTCCTCGTGTGCGGCGGCGATCGCCGCGGCCACGACGTCGTCGGGCCACTCCGGCGCCAGGTCGCCGACGCCGCGGTCGATCCAGTCACCCACCAGCTTGACCCAGCCGTCACCGCGCCGGGCCTGTACCCGCACCTCGGCCACCAGGTCGGGTGGCTCCAGCTCGATCGCCAGCCCGGGGATGTAGCGGCGGGGGGCGGCGATGTGCCGGCCGGCACGGATGACCCGGGGCAGGTCCAGGTGCTCGTCGAGCACCCGGGTGTCGACCGGGGAACCGCAGTCGCGCAACGCCAGCACCCCGGCGGCACGCTCCTCCAGGGCCTGGTCGCGCAGGTCCGCGACACCGGTGGCGTGCACCCCACCCCGGCCGATGCCGACGTGGCAGTGCGCGTCGACCAGGCCGGGCAGCAGGAAGCCGCCGCGGCTGACCGTCTCGGCGCCGGAGACCGGCTGGAAGGTGATCCGCCCCTCGCTGACCCAGAGGTCGCGGTGCTCGCCCTCGGGGAGGACGACGCCGGAGAGGTGCAGGGCAGGCGCAGCAGCGGTGGTCACCGGATCAGCGGCCCTGCTGGTCCTTGAACTGGCTGAAGTCCAGCTTGCTCAGGTCGGGCATCGCCTGCCCGGGCGGCAGACCGGGCACCCCGCCCGGCATCCCGCCGGGCAGCTGCCCGGGCGCCCCGCCCATGCCATCGGGGGCACCGATCGGCCGGCGGGCCGGGCCGCCCTTCTTGCCGCCCTTGCCCTTCTTGCCCTTGCCCCGTGCCTGCACCTGGTTCTGCCGGCCGCGCTGCTTCTTCGACATCGGGCCCATGCCCGGCAGCCCCATGCTGCCGGCCATCTGGCCCATCATCTTCTGCGCCTGGGCGAATCGCTCCAGCAGGTGGTTGACGTCGGTGACGCTCATCCCCGAACCGTTCGCGATCCGCACCCGGCGCGAGGCGTTGATGATCTTCGGGGTCGCCCGCTCGGCCGGGGTCATCGACCGGATGATCGCCGCGGTGCGGTCCAGGTCCCGTTCGTCGACCTGCGCGAGCTGCTCCTTCATCTGCCCGGCGCCGGGCAGCATGCCGAGCAGGTTCGCGATCGGGCCCATCTTGCGGATGGCCATCATCTGCTCGAGGAAGTCCTCGAGGGTGAAGCCCTCGCGGCTGGCGAGCTTGCCGGCCATCTTCTCGGCCTGGTCGGCGTCGAAGGCCTGCTCGGCCTGCTCGATCAGGGTCAGCACGTCGCCCATGCCGAGGATGCGCGAGGCCATCCGCTCGGGGTGGAAGACGTCGAAGTCGGCCAGCTTCTCGCCGGTGGAGGCGAACATGATCGGCTGCCCGGTCACGTGCCGGACCGACAGTGCGGCACCACCGCGGGCGTCACCGTCGAGCTTGGTGAGGACGACGCCGGAGAAGCCGACGCCCTCCTGGAACGCGGTCGCCGTGGTGACGGCGTCCTGCCCGATCATCGCGTCGACGACGAACAGCGTCTCGTCGGGCTGCACGGCGTCCCGGATGCCGGCGGCCTGGGCCATCAGCTCGGCGTCGATGCCCAGCCGGCCGGCGGTGTCGACGACGACGACGTCGTGCTGGGTGCGGCGGGCGTGGTCGATGGAGTCCCGCGCGACGGCGATCGGGTCGCCCACGCCGTTGCCGGGCTCGGGTGCGTAGACGTCGACGCCGGCCTGCCCGGCCACCACCGACAGCTGCTGCACCGCGTTGGGCCGCTGCAGGTCACACGCGACCAGCAGCGGGGTGTGCCCCTGCGCCTTGAGCCAGCGGCCGAGCTTGCCGGCCAGGGTCGTCTTACCGGCGCCCTGCAGGCCGGCCAGCATGATCACCGTGGGCGACTGCTTGGCGTAGCGGATCCGGCGGGTCTCCCCGCCGAGGATGCCGACCAGCTCCTCGTTGACGATCTTGATGATCTGCTGCGCCGGGTTCAGCGCCGAGGAGACCTCCGAGCCGCGCGCCCGCTCCTTGACCGCAGCGATGAACGACCGGACGACCGGCAGCGCGACGTCGGCCTCGAGCAACGCGATGCGGATCTCCCGCGCGGTCGCGTCGATGTCCTCGTCGGAGAGCCGGCCCTTGCCGCGCAGACCGGTGAAGACCTTGTCCAGGCGGTCGGAGAGGGTCTCGAACACAACACGTCCTCAGGCAGTCTGGCGTGCAGCCACCGGCCGGCCCACCAGGGAGTTCAGCGGGCCGAGCGGCACGGCTCGGGCTCCCGGGGCCACCCCGGGGCCGTCACGCCACCGTTCCCAGCGTAATGGCCCATCGGCGGGTGCCCGCCAGGAACTCGTCGGCGGTGGGCGGTGGGCTCCTGCTTCAGGCGGCGTGACGCAAGGTCACGGCCGCCGGACGGTGCACGTCCCCGCTGACCAGGGCGGTGCCGCAGTCGGTGCAGGCCCACTCCGGGCACGCGCCGCCGTCCTCGGTGTGGCCGTCGATGCACTCCGGCTGCTCGAAGTCGGTGTCGTGCTCACAGGTGGGGCAGGGCCACTGCTGCAGGTCGCTCACGAGTGCGTCCCCTCTCGTCTCGGCGCCGGTCGTCGGGAGCGGGCTCCCGTCCGGCACGTCGAACGTCTCACGGGGGTACGACAGAACCGCGGACCTCAGGCCGACGGCGTGTCGCGCTTGACGCCGGGGCCGCCGACCGTCGCCGACGAGGCAGGGTCCGCCGCCCCGGGTGTGGTGCCGCGTGCCGCGGACACCAGCGCCTCCTCGACCCGACGGCGCCGGTCGGCGTCCATCGTCGCGCCGGCGGGGTCACAGACGTAGAAGGAGTCGAGCGCATCGGCCCCGAGGGTCTCGATCCGCGCCGAGGTCACGTCCAGCCCCTGGTCGGCCAGCGCGGAGGTCAGCCGGTAGAGCAGGCCGGCCCGGTCCCCGGCGCGGACCTCGACGATGCTGGAGGCGGCGCCGTCGACCTCGTTGTCGTGCCAGGAGATCTTCGGCGGTGCCGCCCGGTCCCCGTGCTGGCGGTAGTCGATCTCCCGCTGCCGCAGCCGGTCGTCCAGCGGCAGCGTTCCCTCCAGGGCCGCCCGGACGCCGTCGGCCAGGATCTCCGGCACCGGCGCCCGGCCGAACCGCGGCCGCACGGCGAACACCGACGTCGCCTGGCCGTCCTCGACCGAGGTGCTGGCCGCCCGGACGTCGAGCTGGTTCAGCGCCAGCACGCCGGCACACCGGCTGAACAGGCCGGGCCGGTCCGGCGCCAGGAACGTCACCTGCTGGCCGTCGGCGACGTCCCGGACGCCGACCGAGATGCGCCCGCCCTCCCCCGCGGACCCCGGGCCCGAGGAGCTGACCTGCGGGGTGGTCGGCTCCAGCACCGGCCCGGGCGCCGGGGCGGCCGCCAGGTGGGCCCGCACCCGGGCCACCAGCGCGGCGACCAGGTGGGCCTTCCACGGTGACCACGCCGAGCTGCTGGTCGCGGCGCCGTCGGCCTGCGCCAGCGCGTGCAGCAGCTCCAGCAGGGCGACGTCCCGGCCGATCGTCTCGGCGACCCGGTCGATGGTCGCGAGGTCGTCGATGTCCCGCCGGGTCGCGGTGGCCGGCAGCAGCAGGTGGTGGCGCACCATCGCGGCCAGCGTGGCGACGTCCGGCGGGGAGAAGCCCATCCGGGTCGCCACCTCGGCGGCGATCGGCTCCCCGACGACGCTGTGGTCACCGGGCCAGCCCTTGCCGATGTCGTGCAGCAGGGCGCCGACCAGCAGCAGGTCGGGCCGGTCGACGTCGCGGGTCAGCTCCGACGCCGCTGCGGCGGCCTCCACCAGGTGCCGGTCGACGGTGAACCGGTGCCACGGGTGCCGCTGCGGCAGTGACCGCACCCGGTCCCACTCCGGCAGCATCCGGGCCAGCAGCCCCTCCTGGTCCAGCTGCTCGATGACCGGAACTGCGCTGCGACCACTGGCCAGCAGCCGGAGGAAGGACCAGCGGACCTCCGCCGGCCAGGGCTCGGGCAGCGCGGGCGCGTGCACGGCGAGCACCTTGAGCGTGTACGGCGACAGCAGCAGGTCCGCGCGGGCAGCGGCGGCGGCACCGCGCAGCACCAGGCCGGGGTCGGCGGCCGGCCGGGCGTCGCGGGCCAGCACCACCTCGTCACCCTGCCGGACCAGCCCCTCGGCCAGCGGCTCGCGCCGCACCCGCCGGTACCGGGCCCGTGGCCGCCGCACCAGCGAGGCGTCGACCCGCCGCCAGGTCTCGTCGGCGACGAAGGCCAGCCGGCGCCCGGCCAGGCTCACCCGGCGCAGGAGGACGTCGTCGTCGGCCAGCCCGAGCGCCTGGGCGACCGCAGCCTGCTCCTGGCGGACCAGGGCGTCGCCGGCGCGCCCGGTGCTGCGTCGCAGGGCGTCCCGCACGTCGAGCAGGAAGTCGTAGGCCTCCCCCGCGTCGGCCGGTGGCTCGTCGGCCAGCTGGGCCGCGGCCAGGGCCCGCAGCACCTGGCCCTCACGCAGTCCGCCGTAGGCCTCCTTGAGGTCGGGCTCCAGCAGGAACCCCAGCTCACCGACCAGCCGGCTCCGCTCCCGGCGCAGGTCGCGCAGCTGGGGCAGCAGCCGGCCGGCGTGCTGCCGCCACGAGCCCAGCGTCGCCGTCCGCAGGGCCGCGGTGACCTCCGGGTCGCCGGCCACGTGGCGCGCATCGAGCAGGCCGAGGCCCGCCTTGACGTCCTCGGCGGCCACGGAGACGGCCTCGGAGACCGTCCGCACGGAGTGGTCCAGCCGCACCCCGGCGTCCCAGATGGGGTACCAGAGGGCGTCGGCGAGCGCCGCGATCTCGGCCCGGCCGTCGTGCACGAGGACCAGGTCCAGGTCGCCGTGCGGTGGCAGCTCCCGGCGGCCGAGGCTGCCCACGGCCACCAGCGCGACGCCGGTCCCCGCCGGCTCGGCCGGTGGGCCGCCCCGGCGGCGGGGAGCCCGGGGGGTGCCGGCGAGCGCCTCGGTCAGCAGGCCGACCAGCCAGTCGTCGAACGCCTGCACCCGCTCGGTGCGGGGCAGGGCGGTGAGCGTCGCGAGGTCGAGCACGGGCACCTCTCGGTCGTCCAGCGGGGGAGACGGCGTCGGCCGGGGCAGCGGGTCTCCCCGCCACCCCGGCCGACGTCAGGTCACCGGACCGGCCTCAGAGCGCGTCAGCTCCGCGCTCACCGGTGCGGACCCGGACGATCTCGTCGATCGTGGTCACCCACACCTTGCCGTCACCGATCTGCCCGGTGGACGCCGCCTCGACGATCGCGTCGACCACCCGGGCCGCCTCGATCTCGCCGACGACGACCTCGATGCGCACCTTCGGGACGAAGTCCACCTGGTACTCCGCGCCGCGGTAGACCTCGGTGTGGCCGCGCTGGCGGCCGAACCCCTGCACCTCGCTGACGGTCAGACCGGCGATGCCGATCAGCTCGAGTGCGTTCTTGACGTCGTCGAGCTTGAACGGCTTGACGATCGCGGTGACGAGCTTCATGCCCGGCTCCCTTCCGTGTTGCGCGCCTCGGCGCGTGCCTGCCCAGCCAGGGGCGCGGTGCTGCCACCGCCGCCCAGGGAGGCGAAGTCGTACCCGGACTCAGCGTGCACGACCGTGTCGATGCCGGTCACCTCGTCCTCCTCGGTGAGCCGGAAGCCCATCGTCTTCTGGATCAGGAAGCCGATGACCAGGGTGAGGACGAAGGAGTAGGCGAGCACCGCAGCGGCACCGACGACCTGGCGCCAGAGCTGGTCGACCCCTCCACCGTAGAAGAGCCCGTCCACGCCGGCCGGAGCAGCTGCCGTGCCGACGAAGCCGACCAGGATGGTGCCGACCAGGCCACCGACCAGGTGGACGCCGACGACGTCGAGCGAGTCGTCGTAGCCGAACCGGAACTTCAGCCCGACGGCGAGGGCACAGAGCGCACCCGCGACGGCCCCGATGACGATCGCGCCGATCGGCGAGACCGCCGAGCAGGCCGGGGTGATGGCGACCAGGCCCGCCACGACGCCGGAGGCGCCGCCCAGCGAGGTCGAGTGACCGTCGCGCATCTTCTCCACCAGCAGCCAGGCCAGCGTCGCGGCACCGGTGGCGACCAGGGTGTTCACCCAGGCGACGGCGGCGGTGTTGTTGGCGGCGAGGGCGGAGCCGGCGTTGAACCCGAACCACCCGAACCACAGCAGGCCGGCGCCGATCATCACCAGCGGCAGGTTGTGCGGCCGCATCGCGTCCCGGCCGAAACCGCGGCGCTTGCCCAGCACCAGGGCGAGTGCCAGGCCGGCCGCACCGGCGTTGATGTGCACCGCGGTGCCGCCGGCGAAGTCGATCGCGGCCAGCTCGTTGGCGATCCAGCCACCGGTGTGGGTGACCACGCCGTCGTCGTCGGTGAGGGTGAAGTCGAAGACCCAGTGCGCGACCGGGAAGTAGACGACGGTCGCCCAGATGCCGGCGAAGACCATCCAGGAGCCGAACCTCGCCCGGTCGGCGATTGCGCCAGAGATCAGCGCGACGGTGATGATGGCGAAGACGGCCTGGAAGCCGACGAACGCCATGGCCGGCAGACCGCCCTCCTCGGTCGTGAGGTCCTCCATCAGGCCGGCCAGACCGAAGAACTCGGCCGGGTCGCCGAGCAGACCGAAGCCGACGTCGTCACCGAAGGCGAAGGAGTAGCCGTAGAGGACCCACAGCACGCTGATCAGGGCCAGCGCGCCGAAGCTCATCATCATCATGTTCAGCACGCTCTTCGCGCGGACCATGCCGCCGTAGAAGAGCGCGAGGCCTGGGGTCATCAGCAGCACGAGGGCAGCGCTGGTGAGGATCCAGGCGGTGTCGCCGGTGTTGACCACGGCAACCTCCTGAGGGTGTCGTCGGCCATCGGCCGCAAGCGGGGACCCCGAGGGGCCTCGGGCGAGCCACCGCCCCGGGAGGCGGTGCGGAGGAGACGGTGCCGCCACCGTGTTTCCGACGACGGCGCGGACGTGTTTCGCCACGGTGAACTCCGCAGCGCGTGTCGCCCGGTCGTGTTCCGGACGTGTTGCCGGCGCCCCATCCGCCCCCGCGGTGTGTCGGTCGGCGTGCGCTCGGTCACGTCACCGCCCGTTCACCGGGCCTTCTTGCGAACCCTGTGCAGCTGCCAACAAGGTGCAATAAGCTCCCCTGGCGTACGACCGCGGGCACCCGTCACCGGCCGCACAGCTCAGCAACCCGAGGTCCCGGAGGTCCGTGTGCACGTCCCCGATGGCTTTCTCGACGCCACGACCAGCACCGGCACCGCCGTGGTCGCCGCCGCCGGCGTCGCCCTGGCCCTGCGCGGTGCGCGCCGCGAACTGGACGAGCGCACCGCCCCGATGGCCGGGCTCACCGCTGCCTTCGTGTTCGCGGTGCAGATGATGAACTTCCCGGTCGCTTTCGGCACCAGCGGTCACCTGATGGGCGGCGCGCTCACCGCGATCCTGGTCGGCCCCTGGACGGCGGTGTTGTGCCTGACCGTCGTCCTGATGGTCCAGGCCCTGGTCTTCGCCGACGGCGGCCTCACCGCCCTGGGCACGAACGTCACCCTGATCGGCCTGGTGGCGATCGCCGTCGGGTACGGCGTCTTCCGTGCGCTGCGGGCCGTGCTGCCGGCCACCCGCACCGGGCTGCTCACCTCGGCCGGGGTCGGTGCCTTCCTCTCGGTGCCCGCCGCAGCCCTGGTCTTCGTCCTGCTGTTCGGCCTCGGGGGCGTCGCCGACGTCGCGCTGGGGTCGGTGGGGATCGCGATGGTCGGCGTGCACCTGCTGATCGGCCTGGGCGAGGCGGTCATCACCGTCGCCGTCCTCGGGGCGGTGCTCCGCGTCCGCCCGGACTTGGTCCGCGGCGCCCGGCACCTGCGGCGGGCCAGTGCGCTCGCCCCCCGCCCGAGCCTGGCCGGCGCGACCGCGGTGGACGTGCGATGACCCGCACCCGCACCTTCGTGCTGATCGGTGTGCTCGTCGCACTCGTCATCGCCGGCGTGGGCAGCTGGTACGCCAGCTCCGCACCGGACGGGCTGGAGGCGACCGCCGAGGAACAGGGCTTCGCTTCCACCGCTCGGGACAGCGCGGCCGCCGACTCGCCGCTGGCCGACTACGCCGTGGCCGCGATCGGCGACGACCGGCTCTCCGGCGGCCTGGCCGGGGTGATCGGCGTGCTGCTGGTGCTGGCGCTGGCCGGCGGCCTCACCCTGCTGGTGCGCCGGCGCCCGACCGAGGACGCCACCGCTCCCCCGGCCGACGCCCGCCAGCACTGAGATGGGCGCAGGACACGGCGGCGGGCTGTCCGCGGCGTACGTACCCGGCGACAGCCCGGTGCACCGGCTGGCGCCGCACACCAAGCTCGTCGCCGTCCTCGCCTTCGCCCTGGTCGTGGTGGCCACCCCGGTGGGCGCCGGCTGGGCTGCCGTCGCCTACGCCGGGTTCCTGCTCCTGCTGCTGACGGTCGCCGCGGTGGCCCGGGTGCGGCCGGGCCGGCTGCTGCGGGGCCTGGTGGTGGAGGTGCCCTTCGTCCTCTTCGCCGTCCTCCTGCCGTTCGTGTCCCGCGGCCCACGCACCGACGTGCTCGGGCTGTCGCTGTCCGAGAGCGGGCTGGCCGCCGGCGGCAGCATCCTCGCCAAGGCGACCCTGTCGGTGCTGGCCGCGACCCTGCTGGCGGCCACCACCGACGCCCGGGCCCTGCTGCGCGGGCTGGAGCGGCTGCGGCTGCCCACGGTGCTGGTCCAGATCCTCAGCTTCATGATCAGGTACACCGACGTCGTCGGTGGCGAGCTGCGCCGGATGCGGGTGGCCCGGGAGTCCCGCGGGTTCCGGGGTCGCCACCTCGGGGCCCTCAAGATCCTCGGCCCGGCCGCCGGCTCGCTGTTCATCCGCTCCTACGAGCGCGGCGAGCGGGTGCACCTGGCGATGCTGTCCCGGGGCTACACCGGGCGGCTGCCCGGCGGGCCGGTCGCGGTCGTCGGCGGGCGCGCCTGGGCGACCGCGCTCAGCCTCCCCCTGGCTGCGGTCGCCGTGCTGGCGGCGGGTTCACTCTTGGGGTGAGCACCTCCGCCCCCTCGTTGCTCGTCGACGACCTGGCGTTCGCCTACCCCGACGGGCACCAGGCGCTCTACGGCGTGGACCTGCGGCTGGAGCCCGGCGAGCGGGTCGCGCTGCTGGGGCCCAACGGGGCGGGCAAGACGACGCTGGTGCTGCACCTCAACGGCATCCTGCGCGGCGGCCGCGGCCGGGTGGAGGTCGCCGGGCTGCCGGTCGAGGACCGCAACCTGCAGGAGGTCCGGCGCCGGGTGGGGATCGTCTTCCAGGACCCGGACGACCAGCTGTTCATGCCCACGGTCGGCGAGGACGTCGCCTTCGGCCCCCGCAATCTCGGCCTGCCCGAACCCGAGGTCGCCCGGCGGGTGGCCGACGCCCTGGCCGCGGTCGACATGGCCGACGCCGCCGACCGGGCGCCCCACCACCTCTCCTTCGGCCAGCGCCGGCGGGTCGCCGTCGCGACGGTGCTGTCGATGCAGCCCGAGGTGCTGGTGCTCGACGAGCCCAGCAGCAACCTCGACCCGGCCGGCCGGCGCGAGCTCGCCGAGGTGCTCCAGACGCTGCCCATCACGCTGCTGATGGTCACCCACGACCTGCCCTACGCCCTCCAGCTCTGCCCCCGGTCGGTCGTGCTGGACGGCGGGGTGGTGGTCGCCGACGGCCCGACCCGCGAACTGCTGGCCGACCCGGGGCTGCTGGCTGCACACCGGCTCGAACTGCCCTTCGGCTTCGACCCCCGCGCCGTCGGCTGACGGGCGGTCACCGATGCCCGAGACGTCCCGCGACCTGCCGGTGCCCGACTTCGCCAAGGTCTTCGACGAGGCCCCCGCGCCGTTCCTGCTGCTCACCCCGGACCTGGTCATCGTGCACGCGAACCGGGCCCGGCTGGAGGCGACCGCGACCACCCTCGAGGACACCGTCGGCCGGCACCTGTTCGACGTCTTCCCGCGCAACTCCGCCGACCCGGCAGCCGACGGTGTGGCGAACCTGGGTGCCTCGCTGGCCGAGGCGCGGGACACCCGCCGGCCGGTCACCATGCCCATCCAGAGGTACGACATCCCGATGCCCGACGGCAGCTGGACGGAGCGCTTCTGGAGCCCGCGGAACGTGCCGATCGTGGACGACGACGGGGAGGTCGTCCTGCTACTGCACCGCGCGGACGACGTCACCGAGTACATCCAGGACCGGGACGAGGCCCGCCGGGCGGCCGCCCGCGGCCAGGTCCGGGTGGAGCAGGTGGAGAGCGACCTCTTCGCCCGCACCCGGGAGCTCGAGCAGTACAACGCCGCGCTCCAGCTCAGCAGCGAGCGGGAGCGGCGCGCCGCCCGCTCCCTCGCCGGGCTGGCGAGGACCGTCTCCGCCCTGGCCACCGCCGAGACGACGGAGGGGCTGCTGCACCTGTTGTTCGAGCAGGGCAGGTCGGCGCGGGGTGCCAGTGCCGCCTCGGTGGTCCTGCACACGCCCGACGGGCAGGGCCTGACCCTCACCGAGGACCGCGGCAGCCGGCTGCTCTCCGCGGACGTCCCGCCGGACTCACCGTTGCCGATGGCCCGCGCCGCGGTGCACGGCGAGCAGGTGCTCATCGAGGACACCGAGACCGACCGGCCCCAGCACCCAGACGCCGTCCGCCTCCTCCAGGGCCTGGGCACCCGCTCGTGGGCCGCCCTGCCACTGCGGTCGGGCGGACGACTGCTGGGCTCCTGGACGATCGGCTGGGCCGACCCCCGGGAGTTCGACGACGACGACGTCCGGGTGCTGGAGGCCCACGCGCCCCAGTGCGCTCAGGCGGTCGAGCGGGTGGCCCGGCTGGAGACCGAGCGCCGGCGGGCGACGGCGACCCGCAGCCTGGCGGAGGCCCTCCAGCGGTCGCTGCTCACCGCTCCCCCGCAGCCGGCCGGCCTGCGCATCGCGGTGCGCTACCGACCCGCGGCGCAGGAGGCGCAGGTCGGCGGCGACTGGTACGACGCCTTCCTCACCCCCGGCGGCGCCACCACCCTGGTCGTCGGCGACGTCACCGGCCACGACCGGACCGCGGCGGCCGTGATGGCCCAGCTGCGCAACCTGCTGCGCGGCATCGCCCACTCCCTGGACGCGCCACCGGCCCCGGTGCTGACCGCCCTGGACCGCGCCCAGCAGGGCCTCGGGGTGACCACGCTGGTCACCGCGGTGCTCGCCCGGGTCGAGCAGGAGCCCGGCGACGGGGCACGCCGGCTCCGCTGGTCCAACGCGGGACACCCACCGCCACTGGTCGTGCGGGCGGACGGGACGCCGGAGCTGCTGGAGCGACCGCACGACCTGCTGCTGGGCGTGGACCCCGACCGGCTCCGCACCGAGCACGTCGTCGAACTCCACCCAGGCGACACCGTCGTGCTCTACACCGACGGCCTGGTGGAGCACCGCCGGTCGACGCTGGACGACGGCCTGGCCCGCCTGGTCGCCGCCGGGCAGGAACTGGCCGGCCGGCCGGTCGAGGAGCTGTGCGATGCGCTGCTGACCCGGATGGCCCCCGAGCACGCCGACGACGTCGCGCTGCTCGCCCTGCGCGTCGACCCCGCCGGCTGAGCCCGCTCCTCGGTCGCTGGCCCTCCCTGCGGTGCTCCCCCGTCAGGCGTTCCCGACGAGCGCCTCGGCGAACGCCTCCGGCTCGAACGGCGCCAGGTCGTCGGGGCCCTCGCCCAGCCCGATCAGCTTCACCGGGATGCCCAGCTCACGCTGCACGGCCACCACGATGCCGCCCTTGGCGGTGCCGTCGAGCTTGGTGAGGACGACGCCGGTGACCTCGACCGCCTCGGTGAACACCCGGGCCTGCACCACCCCGTTCTGGCCGGTGGTGGCGTCGAGCACCAGCAGCACCTCGTCGACCGGCCCGTGCTTCTCCACCACCCGCTTGACCTTGCCGAGCTCGTCCATCAGGCCGGACTTGGTGTGCAGCCGCCCGGCGGTGTCGACCAGGACGGCGTCCACCTCGGCCTCGGTACCGGTGCGGACGGCCTCGAAGGCGACCGAGGCCGGGTCCCCGCCCTCGCGACCGCGGACGGTGAGCACCCCGACCCGCTCGCCCCAGGTCTCCAGTTGGTCGGCGGCAGCCGCGCGGAAGGTGTCCGCGGCACCGAGGACGACGCTCTTGCCGTCGCCCACCAGCACCCGGGCGATCTTGCCGACCGTCGTCGTCTTCCCGGCGCCGTTCACCCCGACGACCAGCACCACGGCGGGGCGCCCGTCGTGCCGGGACGTGCGCAGGGTGCGGTCCAGGTCCGGGCCCAGGACGGCGACGAGCTCCTGCACCACGAGGTCGCGCAGCTGCGTGCCCGAGGCGGTGGCCAGCACCAGTGTCTGGGTGCGCAGCCGGTTCACGATCTGGGTGGTGGCGGCGACGCCGACGTCGGCGGCCAGGAGCGTCTCCTCGACCTCCTCCCAGTCGTCCTCGGTGAGCTTCTCCCGGGCCAGCACGGTGAGCAGGCCGCGGCCCAGCGACGACTGCGAACGGGCCAGCCGGGAGCGCAGCCGGATCAGCCGGCCGGCCGAGGGGGGCGGGGTCTCGAAGACCAGGCCGGGCTCCGGCTCCGCCGGCGGCAGTTCCACGGCGGCGTCCGGCTCGGCCCGCGCGGGAGCCGGAGGTCCGGTGTAGAGGTCGGCCGCGGTGGCCCCCGACGTCGGGTCCGGGGCGATCGGCGGGCGGGTGAGCGTGGTGCCCCGCACGGCGTCGGAGTCCAGCCGGGTGGTGCGCCGGCCGCGGTTGACGAGCAGCCCGACCCCGGCGATGAGGGCGACGACGAGGATCGCGATCGCGATCAGCACGAACTCCATGCCCACAGTCTCCCAGGGTCATGGGGCAGGCTGTGTCGCATGCCCGAGACCGCCGGCACCCGACCGCTCCTGCTCCTCGGGCCGCTCCTGCGCCACGTCGACCCCGTGTCGGCCACCATCTGGGTGGAGACCGACCGCCCCTGCGACGTGACGGTGCTGGGCCAGCGGGCCCGCACGTTCTGCGTCAACGGCCACCACTACGCCCTCGTCGTCGTCGAGGGTCTGGAGCCGGGCAGCAGCACGCCCTACGAGGTGCACCTGGACGGCCAGCAGGTCTGGCCCGCGGCGCACTCCAGCGCCCCGCCGAGCCGGATCCGGACCACCGAGCGCCCGGGCCCCTTCCGGCTGGCCTTCGGCTCCTGCCGCTACGCCACCCCCACCTCCGTCGACGTCCGTGACGCCCTCCCGCCGGACGCGCTGGACAGCTACGCCCGCCGGCTGCTGGAGCTGCCCGAGGACCAGTGGCCCGACGCCCTGGTCCTGCTGGGCGACCAGGTGTACGCCGACGAGGTGACCCCGGCGACGAAGGAGTGGATGGCCTCCCGCCGGGACCTGTCCCAGCCGCCCGGTGCCCAGGCCGCGGACTTCGAGGAGTACAGCCGGCTCTACGCCGAGTCCTGGGGCGACCCGGAGGTCCGGTGGCTGCTGTCGACGATCCCGTCCTCGATGGTCTTCGACGACCACGAGATGATCGACGACTGGAACACCTCGGCCGCCTGGCGCGCCGAGGTCACCCCCACCGACTGGTGGCACAAGCGGATCTGCGGCGGGCTGGTCAGCTACTGGGTGTACCAGCACCTGGGCAACCTCTCGCCGAACGAGCTGGCCGAGAACGAGACCTGGCAGGCGATCCAGCAGCGAGCCGACGGCTCGGACGACGCCGGCCCGATGCTCGACGAGATGGCCCGCGCCGCCGACACGGAGCCGGAGACGGTGCGCTGGAGCTACGTGCGGCACTGGGGGTCGACCCGGCTGATCATGGTCGACACCCGCGCCGGCCGGGCGCTGGACGAGCACGACCGGAAGATCGTCGACGACTTCGAGTTCGACTGGGTCGACGCCGCGGTGCGCCGGTCGGTGGAGGACGGCGTCGAGCACCTGCTCATCGGCACCTCGCTGCCCTGGCTGCTGCCGCACTCGGTGCACGACATCGAGCGGTGGAACGAGACGCTGTCGGTGCGCCACCACGGCAAGCCGCTGGGCCGGCTGATGGAGAAGCTGCGACAGGCGGCCGACCTGGAGCACTGGGCGGCGTTCGGGCAGTCCTTCGAGCGGCTGGGGCGGACCCTGATCGCCGCGGCGCGCGGTGAGCTGGGGCAGCCGCCGGCCACCGCGCTGGTGCTGTCCGGCGACGTCCACCACGCCTACGCAGCCGAGCTGGTGAACCCCGGGGACCTGGACACCCGGGTGCACCAGCTGACCGTCTCGCCGCTGCACAACCAGGCGCCGCACGCCATCGAGATCGGCTTCAAGGTCGGCTGGAGCCGCTGGGCCAGGGCGCTGACCGGCGGGCTGCGCGCGCTGGCCCGGGTGGAGGGCAGCCCGCTGCAGTGGCGGAAGCAGGCCGGGCCGTTCTTCGGCAACGAGCTGGGCGAGCTGGTGCTGGAGGGCCGGGACGCCCG
>NZ_JAAKGN010000127.1:0-15031 GCF_011039295.1 Modestobacter sp. KNN46-3
GCCCAGAACGCCATCCTGGCCGCGGAGAACCGCGCTTTCTACACCGACCCGGGCATCTCCTTCACCGGCATCGTGCGGGCGGCGTGGAACAACCTGACCGGTGGCTCGACCCAGGGTGCCTCCACCACCGAACGACGGCACCACCTGAACCACCGCACCGCCAGCACCACGTCCACGCACATCGTCCGGGCCCGGGTCGGGTCCGTCGGAGGGAGTCAGTCCATGGCATCGGTCAAGGTCGCCATCGTCGGCGTCGGCAACTGCGCCGCGTCGCTCGTCCAGGGCGTCGAGTACTACCGGGACGCCGACGAGACCGCGTCGGTCCCCGGCCTCATGCACGTCCGGTTCGGCGACTACCACGTCTCCGACGTCGAGTTCGTCGCCGCGTTCGACGTCGACGCCAAGAAGGTCGGCCGCGACCTCTCCGAGGCGATCGTCGCCAGCGAGAACAACACCATCAAGATCGCCGACGTGCCGCCGCTGGGCGTCACCGTGCAGCGCGGCACCACCCTCGACGGGCTGGGCAAGTACTACCGCGAGATCGTCGAGGAGTCCGACGACCAGCCGGTCGACATGGTCACCGCGCTGCGGGAGTCCGGCGCCGACGTCGTCGTCTGCTACCTCCCGGTCGGCTCCCAGCTGGCCGCGGAGTTCTACGCCCAGGCCGCGATCGACGCCGGCGTCGCCTTCGTCAACGCGCTGCCGGTCTTCCTCGCCGGCACCAAGGAGTGGGCGGACAAGTTCACCGCCGCCGGGGTGCCGATCGTCGGTGACGACATCAAGAGCCAGGTCGGCGCCACCATCACCCACCGGGTGCTGGCCAAGCTGTTCGAGGACCGCGGCGTGCAGCTGGACCGCACGATGCAGCTCAACGTCGGCGGCAACATGGACTTCAAGAACATGCTCGAGCGGGAGCGCCTGGAGTCCAAGAAGATCTCCAAGACCCAGTCGGTCACCAGCCAGGTCGACCGGGACATGGGCAAGGGCAACGTGCACATCGGCCCGTCGGACCACGTGCCGTGGCTCTCGGACCGCAAGTGGGCCTACGTCCGCCTGGAGGGGCGCGCGTTCGGCGACGTCCCGCTGAACCTGGAGTACAAGCTCGAGGTCTGGGACTCCCCGAACTCGGCCGGCATCATCATCGACGCCGTCCGGGCCGCGAAGATCGCCAAGGACCGGGGCATCGGCGGGCCGATCCTGTCCGCGTCGTCCTACTTCATGAAGAGCCCGCCGGAGCAGTACAGCGACAGCGAGGCCCGGGACGCCGTCGAGGCCTTCATCCGCGGCGACGTCGAGCGCTGACGAAGCACCACGGTCAGCGGACGGCCCGTGCCCCCTCGGGGGTGCGGGCCGTTCCGCGTCCGGGCCCCGGCCCGGCTCCTAGTGTTGGGGCATGCCGCTGCGTCGCCCGCCCCTGGTCGTGCCCTCCCTGCTGGTGGCACTGGCCCTGCTGGCCGGGTGCGGGGACGACGAGACCGCCGAGCGCGTGCCCGGCGACCCCGTGACCACCCAGGAGGCCGAGGTCCTCGGTCAGGTGCTCGCCGCCGACCTCGAGGAGGGCGGCGCCGACTTCGAGGTGACCGCCCCCTACGCCGAGGGCGCCGTCCTCACGCTCACCGGCGAGATCGACTTCGCCGAGGGGATCGGGCGGGCGCAGGCCGTCACCAGCTACGCCGACGGGCACCCCGAGGACACCCGCACCCTCTTCTTCACCGGCGAGGACCTCTGGCAGGGCGACGTCCCCGGGCTGACCGAGGCGCTCGAGGAGGCCGGCCTCCCGCCCGCCACGTACGTGCGCCGCCCGATCGCCACCACGCAGGCCGGCGGCACGGCCTCGCTGCTGGACGTGTTGGTCCAGATGGTGCCCAAGCTCGCCGCCCCGACGGCCGACGACCCGCGGTCCTTCGCGGGCTACACCTGGGCGGGCAGCCAGTCGATCAACGGGGAGCTGGCCTCGGTCTTCCAGAACCCGACGGGGACGACGATCGCCGTGGCCGCCGACAGCGAGCTGCTGGTCCAGTACTCCACCACGCTGCAGGACGTCCCGGTCACCATCACCCTGGCCGACCACGGCGAGCGGGAGATCACGCTCCCGGCCGACAGCGACACGGTGAGCCTCGTCGAGCACCCGGACCTCGCGGCGGCGCTGGGCCTGTAGCCACGACGGGCTGGAGACAGAGCAGGAGGGGGCGGCCTCTTCCCCAGGTCGCCCCCTCCTGCGGTCCCCTTCCTACCAGCCCGCGACCGGATCCGGGAGTCGACACGCGGTCATGGCTGCCCGGGAGTGGGTTCAGTTGGCGGAGGGGTCCGCCGGGGCGGTGGAGAGCACGGCCAGCCGGCCCGACTGGCGGCGCAGCACCGACCGCCACAGCTCGGGTCCGGACGCGCCGGTCAGCACGTCGGCGGGGATGCCGGTGACGCAGGCCCAGGCGCCCTCGGCCAGCTCGCCGGCCAGCTGCCCGGCCGACCACCCGGCGTAGCCGGCGAACACCCGTAGACCACCGATCTCGCCGTCCAGCTCCGCCGGGTCGCTGTCCAGGTCGACCAGGTGCACCGCGCCGGCGACCTCACGGAGCCCGCTGTCGTCCGGCAGCGGCGTGCTGCCCCGGCGGGTGGCCAGGCACAGGGCGGTGTCGGCCTCGCAGGGCCCGCCCACGTGGAAGACACCCGGCTCGACGGCCAGCTCCGACCACCCCGGCAGGACGTCGCCGATCCGGACCTCGCTCGGCCGGCCGAGCACGACGCCGATGGTGCCGGTGTCGGCGTGGTCCAGGACGTAGACGACCGCCCCGGCGAAGGTGGGATCGGTCAGGGCCGGCATCGCGACCAGCAGGGAGCCCGGCCGGACGTCGTCCAGCGAGCCGACCGACAGGGCCGGTACGCCGGTACGCCGGCCCGGCCCCGCAGCCTGATCAGCTGCGGGACGACGTTCGGGGTCGGGTGACGAGGGCACCGGGTTCATCGCCTCCCAGTGTGCATCAGGGAGGACCCGGAGGGGTGGCCGATCCGCCCGCCTCCTGACCGCCCGACCTCGGCTGCCGCCCGGCCACGGGCGACGTAGTGTGGCTGGGATGCAGCAGGCGCCCACCACCGTGCGGCACCTGCTGCTGCGCGCCGACTTCCGCCGGCTGCTGGCCACCCGGCTGTCCTCGCAGTTCGGTGACGGCGTCTTCCAGGCCGCGCTGGCCGGCACGGTGCTGTTCAACCCCCAGCAGGCCACGAACCCCATCGACGTCGCGGCCGGCTTCGCCGTGCTGCTGCTGCCGTACTCGCTGGTCGGTCCGTTCGCCGGGGTGTGGCTGGACCGCTGGAGCCGCCGGCAGGTGCTGCTGGTCGCCAACGTCGTGCGCGCGGTCCTCGTGGTGGCGGTCGCTGCGCTCGTGCTGGCCGGGATCCAGGGGATCGGGTTCTACGTCGCCGGGCTGCTGGTGTTCTCGGTCAACCGCTTCGTGCTCTCCGCGCTCTCCGCCGGGCTGCCGCACGTCACCGACGCACCCTCACTGGTCTCGGCGAACGCGCTGTCCACGACGTCCGGGGCGGTGGCCGGCGTGCTGGGCGGTGGGGTCGCCATCGGCGCGACCGCGCTCGTCGGCTCCGGCAGCGGCGGCTACGCCGGCCTGGCCCTGGCCTCGGCGGTGCCCTACCTGGTGGCCTCCGCCGTCGTCTCCCGCTTCCCGCGCGGCCACCTCGGCCCCGACCACCTCAGCCTGGCCGCCACGGTCAGCGCCCGCGACGTGCTGCACGGGATGGTGGCCGGTGCGCGGCACATGCTGGCGCACCCCCCGGCGACGGCCATCCTGTCGGTGATGGCGGTGCACCGGCTCATGTACGGGCTGCTGACCCTCATGACGCTGCTGCTCTACCGCAACTCCTTCGCCGACGACACCGGGCTGTTCCCGGGCGGGCTGGCCGGGCTGGGCCAGGTGCTCGCGGCCGGCGCCGCCGGCACCCTCCTGGCGGCCGCGGTGACGCCGTGGGCGGTGCGCCGGTGGGGCAAGGCGGCCTGGGTGGTCGGGCTGCTGGTGCTCGGCGGCACCGGCCAGCTGGTGCTGGGCGGGCTGTTCCGGCCGGTGGCGATCGTGGCCGCCGTCCTCGTCCTCGGGTTCGTCGCCCAGGGCATCAAGATCTGCGTCGACACCACGCTCCAGGAGGCGGTGGACGACGACTTCCGCGGCCGGGTCTTCTCCGTGTACGACACCCTGTTCAACGCCACGTTCGTGGTGGCGCTGCTGGCCGGGGCGTTCCTGATGCCGGCGTCGGGGGTCAGCTGGGTGCTGCTGGTCGGCATCGCCGCCGGTTACCTGCTCACCGCCGTGGTGTTCAGCCGCTGGGCCCGCGCCGAGGCCCGGCGCACCGACGACGCCCCGCTCGCCCTGCGGGTGTCGCTCACCCCGTAGTCAGCTGACCTGGTCGCGGCCCCGCCACCAGGCGAGCAGCTCCGCCTCGGCCTCCTCCGGCTCCAGCGGCCCGCGCTCCAGGCGCAGGTCCTTGAGGAAGCGCCAGGCCTCCCCGACCTCGCGACCCGGCGGGATCTCCAGCAGCTCCATGATCCGGTTGCCGTCCAGGTCCGGCCGCACCCGGGCCAGGTCCTCCAGCTCCGAGAGCTCCTGGATCCGCTGCTCCAGCGAGTCGTACGTCGCCGACAGCGCCGCTGCCCGCTTCCGGTTGCGGGTGGTGCAGTCGGACCGGACCAGCTTGTGCAGTCGCGGCAGCAGGTCACCGGCGTCGGTGACGTACCGGCGGACGGCGGAGTCGGTCCACTCGCCGCGGCCGTACCCGTGGAAGCGCAGGTGCAGGAAGGTCAGCCGGGACACCGCCTCGACGACGTCCTTCGGGTACTTCAACGCCAGCAGCCGCTTGCGCACCAGCTTCGCGCCGACCACCTCGTGGTGGTGGAAGGAGACCCGGCCCCGGGACTCGTGCCGGCGGGTGGCCGGCTTGCCGACGTCGTGCAGCAGCGCCGCCAGCCGCAGCACCAGGTCGGGGGACCCCGCAGCAGGGTCGGCCTTCTCCAGCGCGATCGCCTGGTCCAGCACGGTCAGCGAGTGGACGTAGACGTCCTTGTGCTGGTGGTGCTCGTCGATCTCCATCCGCAGCGCGGACAGCTCGGGCAGGACGACGTCGGCCAGCCCGGTGGAGACGAAGAGGTCCAGCGCCGGGCCGGGGGCGTCGTTGAGCAGCGTGCGGGAGAACTCGTGCTGCACCCGCTCGGCGGTGATCCGGCCGAGTTCGGGGGCGAGGGCGGTCATCGCCTCGACCACCTCGTCGTCCGGGGTCAGCCCCAGCTGGGCGACGAACCGGACGGCACGCAGCATCCGGAGCGGGTCGTCGGCGAAGGAGTCGACCGCCCGCCCCGGGGTGCGCAGCCGCCGCGCCAGCAGGTCGCCCAGCCCACCGAAGGGGTCGGTGACCGTGCGGTCGGGGCCCAGCGAGACCGCCATCGCGTTGACGGTGAAGTCGCGCCGGGCCAGGTCGTCGGTGAGCGAGGTGCCCCAGGCGACCTCCGGGTTGCGGGACTCCCGGTCGTAGCGGTCGGCGCGGAACGTGGTGATCTCCACCCGCTCGCCGCGCACCTCGGCGCCGACGGTGCCGAAGGCGATGCCGGTGTTCCACGTGGAACTGGCCCAGCCCCGGAGCACCTCGAGGGTCTGCTCCGGCCTCGCGTCGGTGGTCAGGTCGAGGTCGCCGGTGGGCAGCGGCCGTCCCGTCCCGGCCGCCAGCAGGGCGTCGCGCACCGAACCGCCCACGAGGTGCACCTCGTGGCCGGCTGCGGTGAACCGTTCGCCGAGGGCGACCAGCACGGGGGAGACCTCGACGAGCTCGCGCACCGTCTGCTGCACCGCCGCGGGGACGGGCGGGGGTGGTGGGGTCGGGCCGGAGGGGGCGCGACGCGACGGCTCGGTTGACACGACGGTCGAGGGTAGTGCCGTGTCGCGCGCTACCCTGCTGACATGGCTGGGACGGGCGGGCGGCAGCGCCCCGGCCGCCGGCTGCGTCGGGTCGACGAGACCTCGGCGGGGGGGCTGGTGGTCGCAGACGACGAGGTCACCGGGCCGCGCGCCGCGCTGATCGGCCGCACCGACCGCCGCGGGCGCCTGCTCTGGTCGCTGCCCAAGGGGCACATCGAGCAGGGCGAGACCCCGGAGGACACCGCCGTCCGCGAGGTCGCGGAGGAGACCGGCATCATCGGCCAGGTCGTCGCCCCGCTGGGCATCATCGACTTCTGGTTCGTCGCCGACGGCCGCCGCGTGCACAAGACGGTCCACCACTTCCTGCTCCGGGCCACCGGCGGTGCCCTGTCCGACGCCGACGTCGAGGTCACCGAGGTCGCCTGGGTGCCGCTGACCGAGCTCGGCGGGCGTCTGGCCTACGCCGACGAGCGTGCGCTGGTCGAGCGCGCGCCCGGCCTCCTGGCCGACAGCGCGTGACCCGGCGGGCCGCCGGCCGCGCCGGCGGCCGGCAGGTGCTGTTCGGCGCCCTCGTGACCGTGGTCGGCGGGCTGCTGGGCGTCCCGGCCGCGTCCGCCGCGCCCGGCGACACCGGCCGCGTGATCGGCTCGTCGGCCGACCGGCCCCTGGAGCTGACCCTGGACCGACTGGAGCCGCGGACCGTCACCCCCGGCGCCGCCGTCGAGGTCACCGCCACCCTGCGCAACGAGAGCACCGAGACCTACGAGGACCTGGAGGTGCGGCTGCAGCGGGGCGAGGTGCTGACCTCGCGCGGCCGGCTCGCCGCCGACCTCGCCCGGCCCGGTGACCACACCGCGGCGACCACGCCCTTCCTCGGGGTGTCCCCGGACGAGCTCGAGCCAGGGGAGGAGGTCTCGTTCACCTACCCCAGCACCGCCGACGCCCTGCAGCTCACCGCTGACGGCGTGTACCCGCTCCTGGTCAACGTCAACGGCACCCGGTCCGACGGGGTCACCGAGCGGGTGGCCGAGCTGTCCACCCACCTCGTCGTCCAGCCGGCGGTGCCGGCCACCCGGACGGGCGTGACGTGGCTCTGGCCGATCACCGACCGCCCGCACCGGGACGCCACCGGCGCCTTCACCGACGACGCGCTGGCCGCCCAGGTGGCCGAGGGCGGCCGGTTGGACCGGGTCCTGGAGACCGTCGAGCAGCTGCCGCGCACCACGGCCCCGACGCCGGCGGCGACCGAGCCCGTCGTGCCGGTGACCCTCGCCGTCGACCCGGCGCTGCTCGAGGAGCTGTCGGCCATGGCCGCCGGCCCCTACCTGGTGACCGGCCAGGAGGGCACGGGCACCGCTGACGCGGCCGGACTGCTGGAGCGACTGCGCCGACTGGCCGCCGACCACGACGTGGTGGCCCTCCCGTACGCCGACGCCGACGCCGACGCCCTGGTCGCGGCCGGCCGGCCGGATGCACTCCTCCGCACGTTGCCCGGTGAGGGCACCGCCCGTCAGCCCAGCACCGCAGACGGCGCCCTGGTCCCGGCGCCCGCGGCGGCCGGTCCGGCCGGGGAGACCGGCGCCGGGGCCGCGATCGTGGAGGAGGTGCTCGGGGTGGAGCCGCGCACCGACCTGGCCTGGCCGGCCGGTGGCACCGTCGACGAGACCACCCTGGCCACCCTGGTCGCCGGCGGGATCAGCACCGTGGCGCTGGCCGAGGACGGGCTGACCGACGGCAGCCGGGCGGTGGGGGACGACGGTGACCCGGCCGCCGCCCGCGGCGACCTGACGACCGACGGCGGGCCGGTCACCGCGCTGGTCGCCGACGGGGAACTGGCCGAGGCCGTCGAGGCCGCGGTCCTCCAGCCGGGGGCGAGCCGACTGGTCGAACAGCGCTACCTGGCCGAGCTCGCGGCGCTGCACGCCCAGCAGGCCGACGGCGTCGGCTCCACCGTGCTCGTCGCCCCACCCCGCTGGGTCGACCCGGACCCGGACACCGTGGCCGCGATGATGACCGACACGTACACCCAACCGTGGCTGGTCCCGCTCTCGGTGGCCGCAGCGGCCGACGGCCCGGCCGCCGACGTCGGGGAGCTGACCGGCACCGACCCGGACGTCCGACTGCCGGCCGCGACGGTGGCCGGGATCGTGGAGACCTCGCGGGTGCGGGACGACTTCGCCGCCGCCGTGGTCGGCGACGCCGACGAGGCGCTCGCCGGGTACGACGCGGCGATCGCCCGGGCGGCGTCCGCGCAGTGGCGGCGGGAGCCGGAGGTGTTCCCGTCCGTGGTCACCGACCTGCAGGGCACCGTCGCCCGGCTCCGCGAGCAGGTCACCCTGGTCTCCCCGGCCGATGGCACCTACACCCTCGCCTCCAGCGACGCCCCGCTGGTGCTCACCGTGCGCAACGACCTGCCCTTCGCCGTCGACGTGCGGCTGGACCTGCAGACCCGCAGCAACGTCGGTCTCGCCACCGAGGACATCGGCGTGCAGACGCTGGGGCCGGAGTCGCTCACCACGGTCGAGGTGCCCGCCGACGTCCAGCAGTCCGGGGGGTTCACCGTCACCGCACGGCTGACCACACCGGCCGGTGGCCCGCTGGGCGAGCCGGTGCAGCTGCAGGTGCGGAGCACCGCGTACGGCCCGATCACCCTGGCGATCACCCTCGGCGCCGCCGCGCTGCTGGCCCTGCTCTTCCTCCGCCGGGCGGTGCGCTTCGTGCTGCGCCGCCGGCGCGGTGAGCCGGTCCCCACCGCCGACGGGGCGGCCGGCCTGCCGCCCACCCGGAGCCCGGTGTGAGCGGCGGCCCACCGGCCGGGTCGGAGGACCAGCGCAGCGGGTCACCCGACGCCCGGCCCCGGACGCCCGCACCGCTGCCCCCGCCTCCGTACCGCGGGGCACAGCCCGGTCCGCCGACCACCGCCGTCCCGGCGCCGGTGGTCGGCAACCAGCCCGAGACGCTGGCCCCCTCGCTCTCCCCGCGACCGTTGCCACCGCCACCCGCCGGCTACCCGGCGGCGCGGCCGACGGGGGACCGCTCGGCCGACGCCGCCCGCCGGCGTGCCGTGCTGCCCCCGGTGCCGCCACCGGCGCGGCCCCGGCGCTTCGTGCCCGGCCCGGACGACACCCAGCTCATCCCGGTCATCCCGGCGGTGCCGCGCTACCTCGAGGACGAGCCGGAGGACCCCGAGGTCCGCCAGGGTCGCTCCGGTGGCAGCGGCGGCATCCTGCGCGCGGCCGGGACGATGGCCGTGGCGAGCCTGGTCTCCCGGCTGACCGGCTTCCTGCGCACCGTGGTGCTCACCGCCGCGCTGGGCTTCGGGCTGGTCGGCAACGCCTACACCGTGGCGAACACGCTGCCCAACATCGTCTACGAGCTGCTGCTCGGCGGGGTGCTGACGTCTGTCGTCGTCCCGTTGCTGGTCAGCGCGCAGGAACGGGACGCCGACGGCGGCGTGCGGTACACCCAGCGGCTGCTCACCCTGGCCACCGTCGGCCTGGCCGCGCTCACCGTCGTCGCCGTGCTCGCGGCCCCCGCGCTGACCTGGCTGATGGGCATCCGGGAGGACCCGGGGCAGGTGGAGCTGGCCAACTGGCTGGCCCGGATCCTGCTGGTGGAGATCGTCTTCTACGGGATCGGAGCGCTGGCGACGGCGGTGCTCAACTCCCGGCAGGTGTTCGGGCCGCCCGCCTGGGCACCGGTGCTCAACAACGTCGTGGTCATCGCCACCGGCGCGGTGTTCCTCCTGGCGTCCGGGCCGGGTGACCTGACGCCGGTCACCATCAGCGCCTTCCAGGTCTGGCTGCTGGGCATCGGCACCACCCTGGGCATCGCCGTCCAGGCGTTCGTGCTGCTGCCGCTGCTGGGCCGCAACGGCGTGCCGCTGCGGCCCCGCTGGGGGCTGCGGGGCACCGGCCTGGGCGAGGCCGGCACGCTCGGGCTCTGGGTGATCGGTTACGTACTGGTCAGCCAGATCGGGGTCGTCGTCGCCAGCATCGTGGCCAACGCCGCAGCCGACGCCGGCGGCCTCGGGCCGATGGCGTTCGCCAACGCCAGCCTGCTGTTCCAGATGCCCTACGGGATCATCGGCGTCGCACTGCTCACCGCACTCCTGCCCCGGATGAGCCGGGCGGCAGCGCGCCGCGACATGGACGGCGTCGTCTCCGACCTCTCGCTCGGCACCCGCCTGTCGGCGACCGGCCTCCTGCCGGTGACCGCCCTGCTGATGGTCCTGGGCCCCGCCGTGGGCATCGTGGCCTTCGCCCGGGGGAACGCCGACGTCGCCGATGCCCGCGGGGTGGGCGTCGCCCTCGCGCTCGGCGCGTTCGGGCTGCTGCCGATGGCGGTGACGCTGCTCCAGCTGCGGGTGTTCTATGCCATGAAGGACGCCCGGACCCCGACGCTCATCCAGGTGGCGATGGTCGCCGTCCGGGTGCCGCTGCTGCTGCTCGTGCCGGTGCTGGTCGACCCGGAGCACGTCGTGGCCGGGCTGATGATCGCGACCAGCGCCACCTACGTGGCCGGCTGGGTGGTGGGCGCGATCGCCCTGGAGCGCAAGCTCGGGGTGCGGGCCAGCGCCGAGGCAGGCACCACGGTGCTGCGGATGACCGCGGTCTCGGCCGTCGCCGGGGCCCTCGGCTGGGCCGCCGTGTCGCTCGCGGGCAGGTCACTGGGCACCTCGGTACCGGGCTCGCTCGGGACGGTCGTCCTCGGTACCGTGGTCATCGGCAGCGCGGTCGTCGCGGGTGCCGTGATGGCCGGTGTCCCGGAGCTCCGTGGGGTGCTGGCCGGGGTCCGGGCTCGACTCGGCCGCTCACGGTGACCAGAAGATCTCGGGCCAGAACCGGGGGCGCCGTTCCCGGCCGTGAACGAGCAGGGGGTCGGCAGCGTCCGTGACGTCGACGACAACCGGCCTGCCCGACCGCTACCGCCCGCTGGACCAGGTGGCGCCCGACGAGGAGACGCCCACCGGCGTCATCCGCACCTGGCGCGCCCGTGACCGGGTGCTCAACCGTGACGTGGCGTTGCGGGTGCACACCCCCGGCGGCCCGGCCGCGCGGGAGTGGATCAACCGCGCGCTGACCGCCGGTGGGCTGGCCACCCCCGCGCTGGCGATGGTCTACGACGCCGCCGAGGGCACCGGCCGCACCGAGCCCGGCGGCGCCGCCTACGTCGTCAACGAGTGGATCGAGGGCATCCGGCTCTCCGACCGGCTCGCCACCGAGGGCCCGCTGTCCGAGCGCGAGGCGCGCGCGGTGGTCCGCCGGCTGGCCGAGGGGGTCGCGGAGGCCCATCGGGTGGGCCTGGCCGTCGGCGGCCTCACGCCCGAGCACGTCGTGCTGCGTCCCGGCGGCCTGGTCGGCCTGCTGTCGGTGCCGGCGGCCAGCGGCACCGAGAAGGGCGACATCAGCGCCCTGGGGGCGCTGCTGGAGCTGTGCCTGACCGGCCTGCCCGGCGCCCAGCCCGCCGAGATCTCCTCGCCCGACCTCGCCGCGCTGGTGCGCCGGGCCCGGTCCACCGACCCGGCCACCGGGCTGTCGAGCGTGACCACGATGGTCTCGCTGCTCGTCGAGCGTCCCCGTACCGGCCCGCAGGAGACCGCCCGGCCCGACGGCCTCACCGACAGCGGGTGGGTGCGCCGCCTGCGCGACCGGCGCGACCTGGCCGATGCCGACGAGGCCGACGACGACTCGGACCAGCCGGTCCGCCTGGTGCGGAACCACCTGCCGCCCGTCCCCGGGGCCTCGCTGCCCCGCCCGCTGTCCGCCGGCCCCGCCGGGTACGGCGCCGACGCCGAGCGCGACCTCGTCCTCGACGAGACCTTCGTGGCCGAGGACGACGGCGTCGCCGAGCGCGAGACGGCGTCGTCCGCCCGGCGGCGACTGGCCGTGATCGGGCTGCCGGTGCTGGCGCTGGCCCTGGTCGTGGCCATCGGCTGGTGGTTCGGCACCAACGTGCTCTCCGTGGCCGGGAGCGTCGAGGGCGGTCCGAGCGGGTCGACGCCGGAGTCCAGCACGACCGCCGCGGCCGCCCCGGCACCCGGTGAGGAGCCGGCACCGGCCCCGCCGGCCGCCGGCGCCCCGGTGCCCCTCACCGGCGCTGCGGTGTTCGACCCGTTCGGCGACGGCGAGCCCGAGAACGACGCCGAGGTCCCGCTGTCCTTCGACGGCGACCCGGGCACCGCGTGGTCGACGCTGAACTACCGGGGCTCGGCCGACTTCGGCAACCTGAAGCCCGGCGTCGGTGTGCTGTACGACCTGGGCAGCGAGCAGACGGTGAGCAGCGTCGCGCTGCAGACGACCCGCCCCGGGTCGACCGTGGAGGTGCGCACCGGCGGCTCACCGGAGGCCGGGCTGGAGGCGTTCGACGTCGCCGCCTCCGCGGAGCTGACCGGCGAGGACGTGCTGGAGTTCGCCGAGCCGGCGACCACCCGGTACGTGCTGGTGTGGGTGACCAGCCTGGTCCCCGTCGACGAGGGCTTCAGCGCCGACCTGGCCGAGGTCGGCGTCACCGCAGCCGGCTGAGGGGGAACCCGCAGGGAATGCCCGACCTACCCTGTCCGTTGTGCCGCCTGTGACGAGCAACGACCCCACTCCCGGCCTGACGGTCCCGACCAGTGCCGCCCCGGAGATCCCTCCGGCCGAGCACGACGGGATCCGCGACCTGATCATCATCGGGTCCGGTCCCGCCGGGTACACCGCTGCCACGTACGCCGCCCGCGCGAACCTGCACCCCCTCGTGTTCGAGGGGTCCCAGTTCGGCGGTGCACTGATGACCACCACCGAGGTCGAGAACTTCCCCGGCTTCCCCGAGGGGGTCCAGGGCCCGCAGCTCATGGACGACATGCGCACCCAGGCCGAGCGCTTCGGCGCCGAGCTGGTCGCCCGGGACGTGACCGAGGTCGACCTCACCGTCGACCCGAAGATCATCAAGGTCGGCGACGAGGTGCACCTCGCGCACGCCGTCATCGTCGCCACCGGCTCCAAGTACCGGTACCTCGGGCTGGACAACGAGCAGCGACTGCTCGGCCGCGGCGTCTCCGCCTGCGCCACCTGCGACGGCTTCTTCTTCCGCGACCAGGACATCGCGGTCGTCGGCGGCGGCGACTCGGCGATGGAGGAGGCCACCTTCCTCACCCGCTTCGCCAAGTCGGTCACCGTCGTGCACCGCCGCGAGGAGCTGCGCGCGTCGAAGATCATGGTCAAGCGCGCGCAGGACAACGAGAAGATCCGCTGGGCGCTGGGCAAGCAGGTCACCGAGGTGCACGGTGACACCACCGTCGAGGCGGTCGAGCTGACCGACGTGGCCACCGGCGCGACGGAGCAGCTCCCGGTCTCCGGCATGTTCGTCGCCATCGGCCACGACCCCCGCACCGAGCTCTTCGTCGGGCAGCTGAAGCTGGACGACGAGGGGTACGTGGTGGTCTCCCACCCGACGACCGACACCAGCATCAACGGCGTCTTCGCCTGCGGCGACGTCGTCGACCACATCTACCGGCAGGCGATCACCTCGGCCGGCACCGGCGCCGCCGCGGCCATCGACGCCGAGCGCTGGCTCGCCGAGACCTTCGACGAGCGCTGAACCACAGACTGCGCTGAACCACAGACTGCACCGTCCCCTCTGAGCAAGGAGCAGCACCATGGCAGGCAAGAACACCGTGACCGTCACCGACTCGAGCTTCGCCACTGACGTCCTGGGCAGCGACAAGCCCGTGCTGGTCGACTTCTGGGCCGAGTGGTGCGGGCCGTGCAAGATGGTCGCCCCCGTGCTGGAGGAGATCGCGGCCGAGCACGCCGACAAGCTGACGATCGCCAAGCTCAACATCGACGAGAACCCGCAGATCGCCCGCGACTACCAGGTCATGTCGATCCCGACCATGACGGTCTTCCAGGGTGGCAAGCCGGTCAAGAGCATCATCGGCGCCAAGCCCAAGGGCGCCATCCTGTCGGACCTGTCCGACTACCTCTGATCCGTCGGGCCGGCCACCGGCCGACGCGGCACCGCAGCTCCCGCGCTGCGGCGCGGATCGCATGGTGAGGCCCGCCCGTCCCCCCGGACCGGCGGGCCTCACCCGTTGCGGGGACGGTCACCCGGACAGGGGAGCCGGGTCACCCGGTGCACTGCCCGGTCGTGCACACCCGCCACAATCGTCTCCAGCGGCCGCAACCGGCCGTCCTGACCCGAGCGAGGAGCGACGACCTGCGCATGGACGTCCTGCGACCTGGCAGCACCGGTCCCGCCGTGGCGGAGGTGCAGGCCATGCTCCGTTCCCTCGGCCTGCTGACCGATGAGCCGGAGCGACCAGAGCGTCCGGACGACGCGGGCTACGACGCAGCGACCGAGCTCGCCGTCCGGCACTTCCAGCAGGTGCGCGGGCTCTCCGTCGACGGCCGGGTGGGTGACGAGACCTACCGGGCACTGCACGAGGCACGCTGGTCCCTGGGCGACCGGCTGCTGCGGTTCGACCCGGAGCGGCCGACCCGGGGGGACGACGTCCGCCGGCTGCAGGAGCTGCTCCTCGAACTCGGCTACGACGCCGGCCGGGCCGACGGCATGCTGGGTGCCGACACGGAGCTGGGCCTGCGGGCCTTCCAGCGCGACTACGGGTTGACCGCCGACGGCACGTGCGGTCCGGCGACGCTGCGCGCGCTCAAGCAGCTGGGACGCCGGGTCACCGGCGGCCGGCCGCAGCTGCTGCGGCAGAGCGCCTCGCTGGTCGACTCCGGGCCACACCTCATCGGCCGGGTCATCGTCATCGACCCCGGCCACGGCGGTGCGGACAGCGGGTACACGGCCGGGGAGACCACCGAGGCCGACCTGGTCTTCGACCTCGCCTCCCGGATCGAGGGCCGGCTGGCCGCCGCGGGTGCCACGGTGTACCTCACCCGCGGCCGCACCGTGGGCCAGACCGCCGAGGACCGCACCGCCTTCGCCAACCAGGCTCGTGCCGACCTCTTCCTCTCCCTGCACATGGAGGCCCACGGGTCGGCGCACGCCCGCGGCGTCGCCAGCTACTACTACGGCACCGGCTCCGGGGCGAGCTCCACGGTCGGCGAGGAGTTCGCCAACCTGGTGCGCCGCGAGGTCATCGCCCGCACCGGCATGCTCGACTGTGGCTCCCA
>NZ_JAAKGN010000128.1:0-14782 GCF_011039295.1 Modestobacter sp. KNN46-3
CGCCCCCTACCGGGCCGAGGCGCTGGACGGACACCCGTGGCAGGACTGGGCCAACGCCCAGACGGGTGAGGACGGCGAGCACCGGATGCCGGGGGCGACCAGCCGCTGGAACGCCGGCAAGGACCTCTCCTGGGTGCCGCTGCGGCCGGAGCTGGTGGTGGAGATCAAGTACGACCAGCTGGAGGGCAGCCGGCTGCGGCACACCGGCCACTTTCTGCGCTGGCGCACCGACCGGGACGCCCGGTCGTGCACTTACGAGCAACTGGAGGTCCCGGTCCGCTACGACCTCGCCGAGGTCCTGGGCGGCTGAGCAGCGGGTGGGTGAGCACCGGGTGGGGTGAGCAGCGGGCGGCTGATCTCGCGGCGCGCTGAGCGGTTCCTCACGCCGTACCTTGCTGCCACTCCCAGGTTCGCCTCCTACCCTTGCCGATCATGACCGCGCACCGCCGCCTGGCCGCCACCGGAGGAGCGTTCCTCGCCCTCGCTCTGACCGTCGCCGGGTGCACCTCCTCCGACGAGGGCGAGACGGCCGCGACCAGCGCTGCTCCGGAGACGCCGGCCGCGCCGGAGCCGCAGCTGATCGACTGGACCGACTGCGACAGCCAGATCGACCCGATCATCGCCGGGCGACCAGGTGCGGAGCGCGACCTCGTCTTCTCCTGCGGGACGACGACGGTGCCGGTCAGCTACGACGATCCCGAGGGCGGCACCCTGCAGCTGTTCCTGGTGCGGGCCAGCCTCGCCGGGCAGACCTACCCGATCGGCTCGCTGATGGTGAACCCCGGTGGCCCCGGACAGTCCGCGGCCGATGCGGCCATCCAGGCGGCGCTGACCCTCCCCGAGGCGGTCGTCAACCAGTTCGACATCGTCGGCCTCGACCCTCGCGGGACGGGGCTGTCCACCCCCGTCGAGTGCATCTCCGACGAGCAGAAGGACGAGCTGTTCGCGGCCGACCCGCGGGCCACCGACGCCGCCGCGCAGGACGCCCTGTTCAGCCAGGTCGAGGAGGTCGCCGCCGGCTGCGCCGAGGAGTACCAGGAGGCGCTGGGCGCCTTCGACACGGTCGACGCGGCCCGCGACATGGACCTGGTCCGGCAGTCCCTCGGTGACGACCAGCTCAACTACCTGGGCTACTCGTACGGCACCACGCTGGGCTCCACCTACGCCGAGCTGTTCCCCGAACAGGTGCGCGCGATGGTGCTCGACGGCGCGGTCGACCCCGACACCACCGCGCAGGAGGCGGCCGAGGCGCGGGCTCAGGGCTTCGAGGCCGCCTATGACGCCTTCGCCGCCAACTGCCTGTCGCTGATCAGCGGCTGCCCGCTCGGGCCCGACCCGCGGGCGTTCCTCAACGACCTGCTGGCCCAGGCCGCCACGACCCCGATCCCGAGCAGCCGCGAGGGCGAGACCCGGCAGGCGACGCCCGGGCTGATCCTGGGCGGCGTCCGCTCGGCGCTCTACCAGCCCTCGGCCTGGCCGCAGCTGGCCCAGTCGCTGGCCGCCGCCCGCAACGGTGACGCCGCCGGCATCCTGACCCTCGCTGACACCTACACCGGCCGCAACGACGACGGCACCTACAGCAACGTGGTCGACGCGAACCTGGCGGTGAACTGCGCCGACACCGACGAGGAGTACGCAGCCACCGACGTGCAGGCCCTGGTGGCGGACTGGAACGCCCGGTACCCGCTCTTCGGCGCCGACGCCGCCCTGGGGCTCTACACGTGCTCCGCCTGGGAGGCCCCGCGCACGCCCCTGCCCGAGCGGGACGCCGCGGGCAGCCCGCCCATCCTGGTCATCGGCACGCAGGGCGACCCGGTCACTCCCCTGGCCGGCGCCGTCGACCTCGCGGAGGACCTGGAGAACGGCGTTCTGCTCACCTGGGAGGGCAACGGGCACACTGCCTACCCGAAGACCGAGTGCGTGACGGCGGCCGTGAACGCCTACCTGATCGACCTCGCCGTCCCGCAGGACGGGCTGACCTGCCCCGCGTGACCGGCTCCGGCAAGATCGGCCTCCCACCCGGTCCTGCCTGACCCGAAACGGAGCCCCATGGCCAGCAGCAAGGACGCCGTCGTCCTCGAGCTCGACGGCCACGAGGTGCGGGTGAGCAACCCGGAGAAGCCGTACTTCGGGGACAAGGGCATCCGCAAGATCGACGTCGTCGAGTACTTCGTCGCCGTCGGCGAGGGCATCCTGTCCGCGCTGCGCGACCGGCCGACGACGCTCGAGCGCTGGCCGGGCGGCGTGTTCGAGGGCGCCCGGCTCTCCACCCGGGTCGACAACACCGGCGACGCGTTCTACCAGAAGCGGGTGCCGAAGAACGCCCCCGAGTGGGTGCCGACGGCGCACATCACCTTCCCCAGCGGGCGGACCGCCGACGAGATCGCCCCGGACTCGGTCGCCGTCGTCGCGTGGTGCGCCAACCTGGGGACGCTGACCTTCCACCCGTGGCCGGTCTCCAAGGGCGACGTCGAGTCCCCCGACCAGATCCGGATCGACCTCGACCCGCAGCCGGGCACCGACTTCTCCGACGCCGTCCAGGTGGCCCCGCACGTGCGCGAACTGCTGCACGAGTTCGGCATGGAGGGGTGGCCGAAGACGTCCGGCGGACGAGGCGTGCACGTCTACGTGCCGATCCAGCCGCGCTGGACCTTCCCCGAGGTGCGCCGGGCGGTGATCGCGTTCGGCCGAGAGCTGGAACGGCGCATCCCCGACCGGGTGACGATGAACTGGTGGAAGGAGGAGCGCGGCGAGAAGATCTTCATCGACTACAACCAGATGGCCCGGGACCGCACGATCGCCAGTGCCTACTCGATCCGGGCCAAGGCGCACGCTCCGGTGAGCGCCCCGGTCGACTGGGACGAACTGCCCGACGTCTCGCCCTTCGACTTCGACGTGCTCACCATGCCGGCCCGGTTCGCCGCCGTCGGCGACAAGCACGCTGGCCTCGCCGACCACGCCTTCGACATCACGCCGCTGGTCGAGCTGGCCGACCAGCAGGAGCGCGACCTCGGGCTGGGTGAGATGCCCTATCCACCGGACTACCCGAAGATGCCCGGCGAGCCGATGCGGGTGCAGCCCAGCCGCGCGAAGAAGGTCCCCGCCACGGAGGACTGAGCCGAGGGCTCGCCGCGCTAGCGTCGCCCCGTGGCCGATCAGCCGACGCAGGCCTGGGACCTGGTGGCGGAGGGGCGCCGGCACCGGGTGGAGACGACCGGTTCCGTCTCGCGGACGGTGCGGTGGCGCGTCGACGGGCAGCCGGTGGCCGCCACGAAGTCCAGCGAGGACACCGTGCGGCTCAAGCCGGGTGACCGGCTCAAGGGCGAGGACGACGTCAGCCCGGACGACCAGCCGGCCGCCGTCGAGCCGGACGTCGGCTCGGTCACGGTGCAGTACACCGGCCTCGGGAAGCCGAAGCGGGCCACCTGGTACCCGCCCGCAGGCGGCGCCGTCGTGCGCGCGGCGCTCGGCACCGGCGGGATCGACCTGGAACCGGAGCCGGGGTCCCCGGCCGCGCTCCGGGAGGAGCGGATCCGTCAGCACCCTCGCCGGTACGCGGTGCTCGCCGTGGCCGGCGGCGTGGCGAAGGTGGTCCTCCCGCTGCTGCTCGGGCTGCTCGCCGTCCGGCTGACCGTCGCACTCCCCTGGCCCGACTGGGACCTGCCGTCGATCCCGTGGCCGGACGTCGACCTGCCCTCGATCCCCTGGCCCGACGTGGACCTGCCCGACGTGGACCTGCCGGACTGGCAGGCCCCGGCCTGGGTCCGGTGGATCGCCGACAAGGCCCAGTTCGTCTGGCCCGTCCTGCTGGCCGCCTACCTGGCCCGGCGGGAGATCCGGCGCCGGCGCGAGCAGGACGCCCTGCGGGCGCAGCGCCGGGCGGAGCAGCAGGGCGAGGACGACCGCCAGGACGACCGCGAGGACGACCGCCAGGACGACGACCGGCCGCCGTCGCACTGACGGGCCGCAGTCGACGCCGGTGACGCCCCCCCGGCCGGCGACGGGCGGGCAACGACGGCTCCCTCACCCGCTGGGGTGAGCGAGCCGGACAGCGCTGTCGCGCGGGGCGCTTCCTGTCGTTGAGGAACCGTTCGGTCCCACGGTCAGACAGGCGAGGAGCAGGGTCATGCGGGTCGCGGTCCTGGTGTACGGCGTGCTGTACGTCGTCATCGAGGTCGTCGGCCACCAGTTGGAGCAGGTCAGCTGGCCCGAGCTCACGCCCCTGGACGTCGCGACCGCGCTGACCAACGCCTTCCTGACCGTCGCCGTGCTCGTCGCCGTGTTGGTGGGGATCGACCTCGCCGGACACCGCTGGCGCCGCCACCTGCGGACGGTCGCACAGGAACGGGCCCGGCTGGCGCTCGAGGAGTGGGCGGCCCCCGAGCCGCTGACCGTGCAGGCCTGGCGGCCGGGGCCGCTCGCGCTGCCCGCTGCCCCACCCCGTCCGACGGGGAGGACCAGGAGCGGCCCGGCTCAGGAGAACTGCACGTCAGATGCCTACGCACCGAACGCGTACGCCCGCCAGGCGTGGTCCGAGGACGCCGCCCGGGACGCCTCCGGACGGCTGCTCTGACCCTCCGCGCCACGGCCCGGACCGGCTCGCCGGGGATCTTCTTGCCCCTGACCTCCCAAAGATCGCCGGAACCCGCTAGGGTCGTACTCGTCGGGAAGGCCCTGCGCATTGGCAGGACCCCGACGCACGACCTCAGCTAGGAGCGAGCAATGCCCGAAGGAACAGTGAAGTGGTTCAACGCAGAGAAGGGGTTTGGCTTCGCCACCCCGGACGGCGGCGGCCCGGACGTCTTCGTCCACTACTCGGCCATCCAGACCAGCGGGTACCGCTCGCTCGATGAGGGCCAGCGCATCTCGTTCGACATCGAGCAGGGCCAGAAGGGCCCGCAGGCGGCGAACGTCAACCCGGTCTGATCTCCAGACCGAGGAGCTGAACGCAGCCCTCTCGAACCACCGACAGTGCCCCCGCCCGGGAAACCGGACGGGGGCACTGTCGCGTCCGGCCCCGGTGGTCAGCGCGCCCGGGGCACGTACCCGCCGATCAGGGCGGACATCAGCAACGCCCCGTCGTCGGGCCCGATCGCAGCCGCGGCGTCGGCGAAGGCCCGCCAGCGCTCCCGCTCCACGTCGGTCATCGCGCTGGCAGCCCGGGCGCCGGCCTGCTCCAGCAGGCGGTCCCACTCGCTCTGCGGCGTGGGCCACAGACCGGTGAGCCGGCGGGCCTCCCCCGAGACGGCGGTGAACCGGACGATCTCGCCGGCGTGGTTGGTGAGCGCCTCGGCGTAGCCGGCGGTGACCAGCGCGTTGGCCGCGGAGACGACCTGCGGCTTGGGCAGGCCGCTGGCCGGCACGACCGCGCCGAGGTAGGGGGCGCTGCCGTGCGGCGGTTCGTCGATCAGCCGGACGATCGCCCGCAGTACGGGGAGGTCGCGGGTGAACCAGGTGTCGGCCAGGGGCTGCGGGGTGCTCATGGGTCCTCTCGGCGGACGGCGGCGCCACCGGACGCGGCGCCGCGCCCACGGTACGAGCACCGGACCAGGGCAGCGCGACCGCACGCCGCCGGTCACCCGACGGCTGCTTAGCGGGGCGAACTTCGTTACCGGATGTTGATCGACCCTTGCACTGGGCGATGACAGGATCGGGGTGTCCACCGCCCCGCACGCGAGCTCGCGCCGCCCGCCCGAGGAGATCCGTGTCCCGACGCAGCAGGCTCCGCGCCGTCGTCCTCGGCCCGGTCGTCGGCTCTCTCCTCGGTCTGACCCTCGTGGTGTCCACCGTCGGACCGGCCGGCGCCGCGTCCACCTCCGGCTCCGACCCGCTGCCCGTGGTCGTCACCGCGACCGACGGGCTGAGCGAGCCCGGTGACCTCGCGGCCGACCCGCTCGCGACGGCCGCCGACCCGGGCTCGACGGTCGCCGCTGAGGCCGGACCCGCCGCGACGGTCAGCGACCCGTGGCCACTGCGGGAGGAGGAGGTGACCGTTCTCGGAACGGGGTTCTCGCCGGAAGAGAAGGTCACCGCCGAGCTGCCCGCGCGCCTCCGGGGGCAGCTCGGCACTGCCGTGGTCGGCCCGGACGGCACCGTCGCCATCCCCGTGCGGGCGCCGACGGCGCTGCAGGCCGGCGCGCACGAGGTGCTGCTGCGTGGCACCTCGGGTGCCACGGCGAGCACGAGCATCCAGCTCCGTCCGGTGGTCGAGGACCAGCTCACCCGGCTCGCCCGCTGGTGGCCGCGCGGCTGACCGCAGCCTCCGGCACCCCACCGGGACGCCGCTGACCAGGGCGGCACGGGCCCCGGCACGGGTGGCGGAGCCGCCGTACCGTGGGGCCATGACCACTTCCGCCCACCAGCCCCAGGTCGTCAAGAGCGACGAGGAGTGGCGCGCCCAGCTGTCGCCGGGGGAGTACGCCGTGCTCCGCCAGGCGGGTACCGAGCGGCCGTGGACCGGTGAGTACGTCGACACCAAGGCGGTCGGCACCTACTCCTGCCGGGCCTGCGGCGCCGAGCTCTTCCGCTCCGAGACGAAGTTCGACTCGCACTGCGGCTGGCCGTCGTTCTACGAGCCGTCCGAGCAGGACAACGTCGTCCTCCGCGACGACACGACCCTCGGGATGCGTCGCACCGAGGTCCTCTGCGGCAGCTGCCACAGCCACCTCGGCCACGTCTTCGCCGACGCCCCCCAGACCCCCACCGGCGACCGCTACTGCATCAACTCCGTCAGCATCAAGCTGGACCCCGCCGAGAGCTGAGCAGCACAGACGGAAGACGACAGAGGCCCGTACCCCACCTGGGGTACGGGCCTCTGTCGCGCTGGGCAACGAGCACGGGGTACGAGTTCAGGGGAACGAGTACGTACCCGCCGCTCTGTCGCGCCAGCGACCCCGCGGGACCCGGCGCGGGCCCGGAGGGTCCCGCCGGGAACCGCGGCCAGCGGCTCGGCGCAGCCCGGGCACGGCTCCTGGCCGCGGTGTCGTCCGGAGGACGACCATCATCACGGCAGATCAGCCACCAGCTCTGCGACCTGCTTGCGGGTGCCGGTGTAGAACGGCACCTCCTCGCGCACGTGCCGGCGGGCCCGGCTGGCGCGCAGGTCGCGCATCAGGTCGACGATGCGGTGCAGTTCGTCGGCCTCGAAGGCGAGCATCCACTCGTAGTCGCCGAGCCCGAACGAGGAGACGGTGTTGGCCCGCACGTCGGGGTAGGGCCGGGCCTGCATGCCGTGCTCCTTGAGCATGTCCCGCCGCTCCTCCTCGGGGAGCAGGTACCACTCGTAGGAGCGCACGAACGGGTAGACGCAGACGAAGCGGCGCGGCTCCTCGTCGGCGAGGAACGCCGGCACGTGGCTCCGGTTGAACTCGGCGGGGCGGTGCAGCGCCATCTGCGACCAGACGGGCTCGAGGCGGCGGCCCAGGGTGGTGCGGCGGAACCGGCCATAGGCCTCCTGCAGCGCCTCCGGGGTCTCGGCGTGCCACCAGATCATCAGGTCGGCGTCGGCGCGCAGACCGGCGACGTCGTAGACGCCACGGACGACGACGTCCTTGCCGGCCAGCTCCTCGAAGAGCGCGGTGACCTCGTCGGCGGCGGCGCTGCGCTGGTCGTCGTCGAGGGGGCGGGCCAGCTTGAACACCGACCACATCGTGTAGCGGATGAGGGCGTTCAGCTCGTTCGCCCGCTTGCCGATGCTGCGCTCTTCGGTCTGCTCGCTCATGTCCTCATTGTGGACCGCCGGTCCGTGGGGCGGTGCGGGACGTCGGTCCACCCGGCCCGTGAGGCACGACACGGGCGTGCACGTCCCTCCGGGGACCGGGAACACCAGCCTCAGTCTGGATCTTGTACCGGACGTACACCTTCCCGACCGTAGGAGGAACAGCATGGCCGTGATCGAGAGCCCGTTGTCCGAGGACGTCCAGAAGGTCACCGGCGAGGCGCTGCAGGGTGCCGTCGTCGACCTGATCGACCTGAGCCTGATCGGCAAGCAGGTGCACTGGACGCTGGTGGGCCGCAACTTCCGCAGCATCCACCTGCAGCTGGACGACGTCGTCGCCACTGCCCGCGAGTACCAGGACACCGCCGCCGAGCGGGCCGCCGCGATCGGCGTGCTGCCCGACGGCCGCGCCGGCACGGTGCAGTCCAGCGGCATCCCCCAGCCGCCGGTGGAGTGGGTGCACGCCGACGACGCGATCCGCTACTTCGTCGACGTCTTCACCCTGATCGTGGCCCGGATGCGCGACCGCATCGAGGCCACCGAGGACGATGAGGTCACCCAGGACCTGATCATCGAGATCACGGGGGCGCTGGAGAAGCACCACTGGATGTGGCAGGCCGAGGCAGCGCAGAACTGAGTCCGCTGCACTTCCCACCGGAGGCCGGCACCCGAGCGGGGTGCCGGCCTCCGGCGCGTCGGGCGGTGCCAGCTAGCCCAGCGCCTGGACCGCCCGGCGTGCGTCACGGACGCAGGCCGGCACGCCGACGCCGCCGTAGGCCGCCCCGGCCACGGCGAGCCCGGGGACGGCGTCGACCGCGGACCGGATCGCGGTGACCCGCTGCGGGTGCCCGACCAGGTACTGCGGGAGCCCGTCGACCCAGCGGACCAGCTCGGTCTGCACCGGCTCAGGCCGCCCCAGGTCCAGCAGCTCGGCGACGTCGGCGACCACGGCGGCGGTGAGCTCGGCGTCGTCCCGCTGCAGGGCGGCGTCGTCGCCGAACCGGCCCACCGACGACCGGACCCGGAGCACCGGAGCGCCGTCGGGGCCGGACAGGTGCGGCCACTTGGACGAGGAGACGGTGACGCCCTTGACCAGCCGGCCGGTCACCGGCGGCACGAGCAGCCCCGAACCGGCCGCGACCGGCTGGTCGGGGAAGGCCATGGCGACCACGGCCATCGAGGCGTACGGGATCTCCTGCAGCGGCTGGACGGCATCGGGGGCGACGTCGGCGAGCAGCCGGGCGGCCGGGCCGGCCGGGGTGGCCAGCACGACGGCGTCGGCGGTCAGCGTCCCGCCGCCGTCGACGTCCAGCTCGAAGCCGGCGGGGGTGCGGCGCAGCGCCGTCACCCGGGTCTCCAGCCGCACCTCGGCGCCCGAGGCACGCACCAGGGCGTCGGGCAGCGAGCCGATGCCGTCGCGGACCGTGACGAACACCGGGCCGTCGACGTCGCCGCGGCTGCGGGCTCCGGCGTCCCGGGCGGCGACGGCGGCCCCCAGCAGAGAGGTGGCAGCCGGCAGCTCAGCGGCGAGCGCGGGCATGGTGGCGGCGAGGGAGAGGTCGTCGGGGCGGCCGGCGTAGACACCGCCCAGCAGCGGCTCGACGAGCCGGTCGACGACCTCGTCGCCGAGCCGCTCCCGCAGCAGGCCGCCGACGGAGACGTCGCCGTCCAGTCGCAGCGGGGGCAGTTCCGCCTCGGCCCGCACCCGGGCGACCCCGGCCGGGGTCAGCACGCCGTCGAGGCCGTCGGCGGTCGTCGGCACGCCCTGGAGCGTGCCGGCCGGGAGCGGGAACCGGCCCTCGGGCAGCACGATGGCGGCCTGGGTGGTCTGGGCCGGCACCAGCTGGTCGGCCAGGCCGAGCTGCTCGATCAGCTCGACCGCCTCGGGGACCCGGGCGAGCACCGCCTCGGGGCCGGTGTCGTACCAGCGACCGGCGAGGTCGACCCGGTCCAGCTTGCCGCCGATGCGGCCGCCGGCCTCCAGGACGACGACCTCGCCGTCCGGGTGCGCGCGGTGCCACTCGAACGCCGCGGTGAGCCCGGTGATCCCGGCGCCCACGACGACCAGCCGGGGCGCGCTCATCTCGCGGTGAGCTCGTGCACCAGCTCCACGACGTGGGTCAGCACGCCGGGGTCGGTGTCCGGCAGCACGCCGTGGCCGAGGTTGAACACGTGCCCGCGGGCGGCCCGGCCCTGCTCGACGATGCGGCGGACCTCGCGGTCGACGGTCTCCCGGTCGGCCAGCAGGACGGCGGGGTCGAGGTTGCCCTGCAGCGAGTACCCCGGACCGACACGGCGGGCCGCCTCGTCCAGCGGCACCCGCCAGTCGACGCCGACGACGTCGGCACCGGCGTCGCCGATCAGCGGCAGCAGCTCCCCCGTGCCCACGCCGAAGTGCACCTTGGGCACCTCCGGGCGGGCCAGCCCGTCGAAGACGGCGCGCGAGTGCGGCAGCACCCGCCCGGCGTAGTCGGCAGCGGACAGGACCCCCGCCCAGGAGTCGAAGAGCTGCACGGCGCTGGCGCCGGCGTCGACCTGCACGCGCAGGAACGTCGCCGCGCTGACGGCGAGCCGTTCCAGCAGCCGCTGCCAGGCCGCGGGCTCGGCGTACATGAACGCCTTGGTGCGGGCGTGCTCCTTGGAGGGACCACCCTCGATCAGATAGGTCGCGAGGGTGAACGGCGCCCCGGCGAAGCCGATCAGCGGCGTGGCACCGAGCTCGGCGACCAGCCGCTGGACGGCGGTGGCCAGGAACTCCAGCCGGTCGGGCTCCAGGGCCGGGAGCGCGTCGACGTCGGCGACGGTGCGCAACGGCGAGGCGATCACCGGGCCGACGCCCGGCTTGATCTCGATGTCGACCCCGGCCACCACCAGGGGCAGCACGATGTCGGAGAAGAGGATCGCCGCGTCGACGCCGTGCCGGCGGACCGGCTGCATCGTGATCTCGGTGACCAGGTCGGGGTCCTGGCAGGCCTGGAGCATCGCGGTGCCCTCACGCAACGCGCGGTACTCCGGCAGCGACCGGCCGGCCTGGCGCATGAACCAGACCGGCGTGCGCGAGACCGGCAGGCCCCTCATCGCCCGGACGAGATCGGAGTCGGCGGCCGGTCCTGCAGCTGTTCCCACGGACGCCGATCCTCCCAGACGTCACCGTGGCCGGCTCTGCCCCTCTCCACCAGGCCCCTCCACCGGTTCGGGGGCAGCGGAGGTCACGGCTGTGCGTCGGCTGGGCGGGGCGGCGCGTCGGGGCGGCCACTCCGGTGGTGGGCGACCTACCCTGCGCACGTGGCTCAGCAGCGCAAGCGCCTCGACGACGGCGCCCCGCCGCCGGAGCGGCCGGCCGCGTTCCAGGCCGCCCTGGAGGCGCTGGCCACGGTGCGCCCACGGCCGGAGGTCGTCGTCGAGCAGATCCCGGCGCCGCAACGACTCGCTCCGTGGTCCTCCGCCATCGGCGTGCGGGTCGCCCACCCCGAGGACGAGGAGGAGGAGCTGGCCAGCGGCCGGTTCATCCTGCTGTACGACCCGGAGGGGCACGACGCCTGGCAGGGCACCACCCGCTGCGTCGGCTACGTCTCGGCCAGCACCGACTCCGACATGGTCGACGACAGCATGTTCTCCGAGGTCGCGTGGAGCTGGCTGACCGACGCGCTGGCCGAGTCCGGGGCCGCCCACCACTCCGTCGGCGGCACGGTCACCCGCACCGCCTCCACCCGCTTCGGTTCGATCGCCGCCCCGGAGCACTCGGTCGACGTCGAGATCCGCGCGTCCTGGACGGCGGAGGGCACCGACCTCGACCGGCACCTCACCGCCTTCCTCGAGGTGCTCGGTGTGGCCGCCGGGCTGCCGCCTCCGGGGATCCGGCTGCTCGCCGCGACCGAGCAGACCGGCCCGGACGACGCCTAGACTCGACGTCCGTACTCCACTCGGCGTAGTCGGACGTCGGCCGAGTGCGCGGACACGCCGGGCCGTTCGCCAGGTGATCACCCGTTGATCACCTGGTCGTCGGCCCGGTCCGACGACGGGAGGGCCGATGCCCCAGGGCCAGCCGTGGTCCGACGGCGTCCTCTTCGGTCCGCACGCCAGCGCCCTGGTCGTCGACCCGTTCCCGCTCGTCCGGGAGGCCCTGGCCGGCCGGCTGCGCACGCTGGGCGCCCGGGACGTCGAGGAGGCCGCCTCCCTGGAGGAGGCTCGGGTCCGCGCCCACGTGTCCGGCCCGCGGGCACTGTGCGTGCTGGAGGTCGACCTGCCCGAGGTCGAGCCGGAGGCCGCGGGCCGCGGCGGGGACCACGGGCGCGGACTGGAACTGCTCCCCACCCTGCGCACCGAGGGCTGGCCGGTGACCGTCGTGCTGACCTCGGTCACCGACCCGGCCGTCGTCCGTGCGGCCTTCCTGGCCGGGGTGCAGGGCTACCTGCTCAAGACCAGCCCGCTGGCCACGGTGACCGGAGGGCTGCGCGCGTCGCTGTCCGGGGAGGTCTTCGCGGACCCCGGGATCGCCACCAGCCTGGCCCGGGGGCTCACCCGGAGCGGGGTGGAGGAAGCTGTCGGGGAGTTGTCCGCCCGAGAACGGGACATCCTGCGGCTCGTCGCCGACGGGCACACGAACAAGGAGATCGGCGAGAAGGTGGACCTGTCCGCACTGACCGTGAAGAGCCACCTGGCGCGCATCGCGCGCAAGCTGGGCACCGGCGACCGGGCGCACATGGTGGCGTTGGGCCTGCGCTCGGGGGTCATCGAGTGACCACCGACCCGGGCACCGAGGTGCCCACCGACCCCGGGGCGGAGCCCGCCGTCGACGAGGGACCGCCGGCGACCCCGCTGCTCGCCCCGCGCGACGGGCTGCCCCCGGTCGTCGAGACCTCGACCGCACTGGTCGCCTACGCCGACGCCCTGGCCGCCGGCAGCGGCCCGGTCGCCGTGGACGCCGAACGCGCCTCCGGGTACCGCTACGGCCAGAGCGCCTACCTGGTGCAGATCCGCCGGGCCGGCGCCGGCACCGGCCTGATCGACCCGGTGCCGCTGCCGGACCTCACGGCCGTGCAGGCCGCGATCGGCGACGCCGAGTGGGTGCTGCACGCGGCCAACCAGGACCTGCCCTGCCTGGCCGAGCTCGGTCTGGTGCCCGCCCGGCTGTTCGACACCGAGCTCGCCGCCCGGCTGGCCGGGCTCCCCCGGGTCGGGCTGGGCGCCGTCGTCGAGTCGCTGCTGGGCCTGTCGCTGCAGAAGGGCCACTCGGCGGCCGACTGGAGCACCCGCCCGCTGCCCGAGGACTGGCTCGTCTACGCCGCGCTGGACGTCGAGGTGCTGGTGGAGCTCCGGGACGCCCTGGCGGAGATCCTGGAGGAACAGGGCAAGACCGAGTGGGCCCGGCAGGAGTTCGAGGCGATCCTGGCCGCCGGTCCCCCGGCGCCGAAGGTCGACCCGTGGCGGAAGACCTCCGGTATGCACGGCCTGCGCAACCGTCGCCAGCTGGGCATGCTGCGCGCGCTGTGGCAGGCCCGGGACGACCTCGCCCGGCGGCGCGACATCGCCCCCGGCCGGGTGCTGCCCGACGCCGCCATCGTCTCGGCGGTGCAGGCCGACCCGAAGACCGAGGGGGCGCTGCTGGAGCTCCCGGTGTTCCGGGGGCGGGCGAACCGGAAGCTGGTGAACACGTGGTTCGGCGCGCTGAACCGGGGCCGCGAACTGCCGGAGGACCAGCTGCCGCCGCACAGCCGCCCCGGTGACGGGCCGCCGCCGGTGAACCGCTGGGGCGACCGCGACCCCGCTGCGGCCGCCCGGCTCAAGGCCGCCCGGGCCGCGCTGGCCCAGGTGTCGGAGCAGTGGTCGGTACCGGTGGAGAACCTGCTCTCCCCCGACCTGGTCCGGCGGCTGATGTGGGCGCCGCCCAGGCCGGCCGACGCGGCGGCGGTGGCCGAGGTGCTGCGCGCCGGCGGTGCGCGGGAGTGGCAGGTCGAGCTCACCGGCGGCCTGCTCACCGAGGCGATCGCCGCCGGCTGACGGTCAGCCCCGGAGCAGGTCGGCCAGCCTGAGCACGGTCCGCCAGTTGCGGGCCGTGCTCACCGGCCCGCCGCCCCGACGGGCCACGGCTCCGGCGAGCGGGCTGTCCAGCTGGCCGTGCGGGCACCACAGGAACAGCTCACGGCCCTGCACCGCGAAGGCGTCGTCCCCCAGGTCGACCGTGCGCAGCCACTCCCCCAGTTCCACCGGCAGCTCGGCGGCGGCGAAGGCGACGACGTAGCGGGTCGGGTCGGTCACCACGGCGCCGAGCGGGTCACGGGTCACGACGTCGAGGAACTGCTCGGCGGTGCGGACGACGACCGGGACCGGGAAGCCGAACCGGTGTCCCAGCGCCTGCTCCACCGACCGGCTCAGCTCCTCGGCCGGTGCGGCCGCCTCGAGCACGACGTTCCCGCTCTGCAGCAGCGTGCGCACCTCCCGGTGCCCCGCGGCGACGAGCAGCTCCCGCAGGTCCGCCATCCCGACCCGGTGGGTGCGGCCGAGGTTGATCCCACGCAGCAGCAGCACGTACCTGTTCATGTCGCCGCTCTCCGCCGGACCGGCCCGGTACGCCCGGCGGACGAGTCGCACTCGGCGACCGAGACGGCGGCCCACGGCACGGCGCGCGCCACTGCGCGCCGTGCCGTGGGCCGGGCCGTCGTCACGGCATCAGCGTGCCGTGGGCCGGGCCGTCGTCACGGCATCAGCGTGCCGTGGCCGCCCGCCGGCGGGCCAGCGCGTCCACCGATGCGGCCAGCAGCAGCACCCCGCCGGTGATGACGAAGTTCAGGTACGCCGCCACCCCCAGCAGCCCCAGCCCGTTGGCGATGATCGCGATGACCAGGCCACCGAGCAGTGCGTCGCGGGCCCGTCCTCGCCCGCCGAAGAGGCTGGTGCCACCGATGACCGCGGCACCGACCGCGTACAGCAGCGTGTTGCCCGCACCGGCGTCCGGCGTCACCGAGCTCAGCCGCGAGGTGGCGAGGATGCCGCTGATCGCGGCCAGGCTGGAGGAGATGACGAACGCCATCACCCGGATCCGGGTCACGTTGATGCCCGCCCGGC
>NZ_JAAKGN010000129.1:0-14647 GCF_011039295.1 Modestobacter sp. KNN46-3
CCCGGCCGCGCATGTGCGGGTCCACGCCCAGCTGCACGAAGCTGTTGCAGGCCACGCTGAACACCAGCGCCGCTGCGCCGGTCGGGATGAGGACGGCGGCGAACGCGTAGTAGTTGCCCATCAGCCCGCTGACCACGAGCAGCAACCCGAACGCGACGGCGGAGACGATGAGGAAGCGCTGCAGCGGCCGCGCGCTGCGCCGGGTCGACAGCAGTGCACCGGACAGCGAGCCGACGGCGTAGGCGGTGGAGAGCAGCCCGAATGCGCCGGCGCCCAGGTCGAACACCTCCCGGGCCATCAGTGCGATGGTGATCTGGGAGTTGAAGCCGAAGGTGCCCACGCAGAACGCGAGCAGCATCGCCAGCTGCAGGTCCGGGTGCTGTCGGGTGTAGACCAGCGTCTCCCGCAGCTGGCCGCGCGAGCGGGCGACCGGCGTGCTGCGGCTGAGCTCCCCGACCCGCATGGCGGCCAGCGCGGCGATGGTGGACGCGTACGTGGCGGCGTTGACCAGGAACGCCGGGGCGGTGTCGCCGCCCGAGACCGCGATCAGCGCCCCGGCCACCGCGGGGCCCACCAGCCGGGCGCTGTTGAACACCGTGGAGTTCAGGCTCACCGCGTTGGCCAGCAGGTCCGAGCCGACCATCTCCGAGACGAACGACTGGCGCACCGGGACGTCGAGCGAGGACACCACGCCCAGGCCCAGGGCCAGCAGGTAGACGTGCCACAGCGCGATCGCGTCGGCGGCGACCATCAGGCCCAGCGTCAGGGCGAGCACGCCCATGACGGCCTGGGTGAGCATCAGCACCCGGCGCTTGTCGTACCGGTCGGCCAGCACCCCGCCGTAGAAGCTGAAGAACAGCGTCGGCCCGAACTGCAGGGCGGTGGTGATGCCCAGTGCGACGCCGCTGTCCCCCGACAGCTGCAGCACCAGCCAGTCCTGACCGATGCGCTGCATCCAGGTACCGGTCTGGCTGACCAGGTTGGCCGAGACGTAGAGCCGGAAGTTGCGGACGCGCAGCGCGCGGAACATGCCGGCGCGTTCCGTGCGGTCAGGAGGCGTCGAGGTCACCCACTGGCGAGCTTCTCCATGATCACCGCGGCCTCGCGCAGCACGGTGCGGTCCTCGGCGGACAGCTCCTGGAGCCGGCCGGCCAACCACGCCTCGCGGGCCCGGATCTCCTCGGTCAGGAGCTCCTCGGCCTCCGCGGTCAGGTCGATGACCACCTGCCGACCGTCGGTGGGGTGCGGGGTGCGGGTGACCAGCCCACGGGACTCCAGCGCGACGACCACCCGGGTCATCGACGGCGGCTGCACCCGCTCGTGCGCGGCCAGCTCACCCGGGCTCATCGGACCGTGCCGCTTGAGGGTCGACAGCGCCGCCAGGTGGGTGAGGGTCACCGAGGTGTCCACCCGCTGGTTGCGCAGCCGCCGGGAGAACCGCATGACGGCCAGCCGCAGGTCGTGGGCGAGCGCCGCGGTGTCCAGCGTCGTCCGTGCCACGTCTGCCACCTTAACCGGAGTAGAAAGCCTGCCTAACGAACGGTAGGTGATGGAACGGCCCCGTCCCGGGCCCTCCCTGAGCCTGCGAAGGGTGGGGAGGACGGGGTCCTTCAGAGGAGCTGCTGGATCGGCTCGAGCGCGAAGTAGACGACGAAGACGGCGGCCACCACCCACATGAGCGGGTGCACGTCGCGACCGCGGCCGACCGCCAGCCGCAGCAGCACGAAGCTGACCACCCCGGCACCGATCCCGTTGGTGATCGAGTAGGTGAACGGCATGAGGGCGATCGTCAGGAAGGCGGGGATGACCAGCGACATGTCGTCCCAGGACAGGTCGCGGATCTGGCTGATCAGCATGGCGCCCACGATCACCAGCACCGGAGCGGCGGCCTCGGAGGGCACCACCTGCACCAGCGGTGTGAAGAAGGCGGCCACCAGGAAGACCAAGCCGGTGACGACGCTGGCCAGGCCGGTGCGGGCGCCGTCCCCGACGCCGGCGGCGCTCTCGATGTAGGTGGTGTTCGACGAGATGCTCGACGCGCCACCGGCCGCCGCGGCCAGCGAGTCGACCAGCAGGACCGGCTGGGAGCGGGGCAGGTTGCGGTCCTCGTCGAGCAGGTCGCCCTCGGCGCCCACCGCCGTCACGGTGCCGACGGTGTCGAAGAAGTCGGCGATCATGATCGAGAAGACGATGAGCAGAGCGGCCAGGACACCGATCCGGTCGAAGCCCCCGAACAGCGAGAAGTTGCCGATCAACGACAGGTCGGGCAGGCCGAACCAGTCGTCGGGCCAGGAAGGCACCTGCAGCGCCCAGCCCCGCGGGTCCAGCTCGTTGCCGTCGGGGCCCACCCGCGGCCCGATGCCGGCGATCGCCTCGACCACGATGGCGAACAGCGTCGTGAGCACGATGCCGATGAGCAGCCCGCCCCGGACCTTGCGGACGACGAGCACGCTGGTGAGCAGCAGGCCGACGACGAAGGTGAGCATCGGCCACCCCGCCAGCTGGCCACCGACGCCGAAGCTGATCAGCGGCAAACCGGGCCGGATGACGCCGGCGTCGGCCAGCCCGATGATGGTCAGGAAGAAGCCGATGCCGACCGCGATCGCGATCTTCAGCTGGGCCGGGATCGCCTCGAACACCGCCCGGCGGAAGCCGGTGAGCACCAGCACGGCGATCAGCAGGCCCTCCAGCACGACCAGCCCCATCACCTCGGGCCAGGTGAGCTGGGTGGCGGCGTAGACGGCGACGATCGCGTTGATGCCCAGGCCGGTGGCCAGCGCGAACGGGTAGCGCCCCACGATGCCCATCGCGATGGTGATCACGCCGGCCACGAACGCGGTGACGGCGGCGACCGAGGCGAACGGCAGCGTGTTCCCGTTGACGTCCGCGCCGGACAGGATGATCGGGTTCAGCACGACGATGTAGGCCATCGCGAAGAAGGTGGTGAAGCCACCACGCACCTCACGGACGACCGTGGACCGCCGCTCGGTGATCGAGAAGTAGCGGTCCAGCCCGTTCTTGGGGCGCACCCTCGGCCCGGGGCTGCGCCGGGGGCCGGTCACGACCTCCGCGGGGGTCCCGGCGTCGGCCGGTGCGGGCGCGGAGCCGACTGCGGTCGCACCGGTGCCACTGACGACCTTGCGGGCACGCTTGCGGGACTTGTCGGGCATGGGTGGACCCCCGGGGACGGCGACCGACACGGCTCCGGCGGGGTCGACGTCCCCGGCGGGCCGCCCGGTGCGGGTGGCATCGAGCGGCGACAGCGTGCCACACCGCCCGGGCGCGTCGGACGGACCACCGTTCCGACCTGCGGTTCAGCGGCCTAGGGTCGGGGGGTGCCCGCTCCGACCCGGCCCTCTCCGCCGCCCCTGCAGGTCGACACGGTGCGGGTGGTCCTGACGGGTACCGCGCTGTGGGCGATCGCCCTGGTGGTGCTGCTCCTGCTCGGCGACCGGGTCGACCCGGTCTGGACCTGGACCTGCGTGGCCGGCATCGTGCTGCCCGGCCTCGGGCTGGCGCTCATGCGCTGGCAGGGCCAGCGCTGAGGCGACCTGCTGCCTTGCACGCCGAGTGGACGCACTGCACGTGCTGCAGGACGTGCACAGCGGGTGGAGAGCGTGCAGTGCGCCTCGGCGCCGGGCTCAGATGACGTCGAAGTCCGCGGTGTCGTAGCGCGCCGTGGGCGTGAACTCGGCCGGCTCGCCGTCGGTGCGCTCCAGGCTGGCCTGGCTGTGCGCACCGCAGCCGTAGTCGGCGGTGACGACGTGCCCGTCGGCCGGGGCGTAGGCGTTGCTGCAGGCCCCGAGCGAGAGCCGGAGCGAACCGGCCAGCGGCAGGTAGAAGCCGCAGGTCGAGCAGGGGCCGGGGGCGTGCCGGGCCATCGACGAGCGCGGCCCGAAGTCCCCGTCGCGCCAGCGCTGCGCGGCCTCGATCCGCCCTTCGGGTGAGAGCACCCGCTCCCGGCCGATGCCCAGCTCCTCGGCGACGACGCGGCCGGCCGGGTCCTCGGCGGAGTCGTCGTCGGCCAGGTACGCGGGCACCAGCCGGGCGTCGTCCTCGGTGGAGGGCAGGACGTCGCCCACCGACAGGTCGCCGGGGCGCAGCCGCTCGTGCCACGGCACCCAGGCGGGGGCGAGCAGCGCCGAGTCACCCGGGAGGAGCACGACCTCGTCGAGGGTGACCTCCTCGGCGCCGGGCACCGTGGCCAGTGTCACGGCCCAGTGCCACCCGGCGTAGCCGAGCAGGGTGGCGGCGAAGGAGTGCGTGCCGACGACGCCGAGCGCGGGGTCGGCCTGCTCACCGAGCGCCTCCGGGGTCACCCCCAGGTGCTCGCCGACCGCCGCCGGGTCACCGGCCACCTCGATCGCAGCGGCCCGGGCCTGCTCGACCGCAGCGGCCAGCACCTCGTCGGGAGAGGAGCCAGGGGACGCGGCGGCAGGAGTTGAGTCGGACACGTCCCCCATTGTCGCCGATGGTGGCAAGGCCGTCCCGGCCAGGGAGCCGTCTTCCACCCGCCGCGCGCACAGGCGACTGCGGCACCATGGGCGTGTGCCCGACGCCTCCACCCCGCGCACGCCGGGAGCTGGGGATCGCGCCGGCCATCACCGGCCGGTGGGGCTCCCCGTGGCTGCAGCGCTGCCGGTGCTCGCCGTCGGCCACACCCTCTGGAGCCTGCGCAGCCGCCGGGTCATCCGCACCACCGACCGGGAGGCGACACAGTGAACGGCGCAGGACGAGCATCGGGGACGGCACTGCTGAGCGGGGTGCTGCTGCTCGCCGGGTGCGGGGACTCCGGCAGCTCCGGCGGAACTGCCGGGGACGACGGCGGGACCGTCCCCTCGGTCACCGTGCAGGCCGGGGGGGACCCGATCACCGTCAACCCGACCCAGTACTGCCTGGACGGGGAGGGGCAGCGCTACCGGACCGAGCCGACGTACCTGGAGGTCGCGCCGGACACCGAGATCGTGCTGGAGGTGCCCGACGTGGTGGCCGAGGCCGGCTGGAGCGTCCAGGTCTTCGACGAGCGGCTCGAGAAGCGGATCGGCGACATCGACGTGCCGGCCGGCACCGCCGTCCTCGACGAGATCAACACCTCCGACGTCATCCCCCCGACCTACTACCTGGTGGTCGTGGAGGACTCCGACACCGACGCCTGCGAGGGGCTCTCCGGCGCCTGGCCGGTGGGGTTCATCCGCGCCGACACGACCACCAGCCCCGCCGGCTGACGGCCCCGCTGCAGGGGCCCTGCAGCGGGGTCCTCCGTCAGGCGTCGAGGTCGTCGGCGACCGCGCGCAGCACCGCGGCGACCTTGCGGGCCATCGGCTTGTCGGGGTGACGCCCGTGCCGCAGGCCCTCCGAGACGCCGTCCAGCAGCGTGATCAGGTCCTCGATGATCGGCACCAGGTCGTCGGGCTTCTTGCGGGTGCCGGCGACCGCGGAGGGCAACGGGTCGAGCACCTGCACCTGCAGCGCCTGGTCACCCCGGCGGCCCTGGACGATGCCGAACTCCACGCGCTGGCCGGGCTTGAGCTCGGTGGTGCCGGCGGGCAGCGCGTCCTTGTGCACGAACACGTCCGGGCCGCCCGCGTGGGCGAGGAAGCCGAAGCCCTTCTCCGCGTTGAACCACTTCACCTTGCCGCTGGGCACGTCGATCCCTCAGTCAGTCGTTCCTGGTCCCGGCCGTCGCGGCCGGTGGCGTCGGCAACCGCGGTGGGCTGCGCTCCCGCCAGGTTAACCACGACCAGCCACCCCGCGGCCACCGCTTTCGGGCCGGGAGCGGGCAGCGGGGCTCAGGCGAAGTGGTGCGCGGCTGCCGCCTGCAGGCCCAGCTCGTCGATCGACGCCTCGCGCATCTCGACCTTGCGCACCTTGCCGGTGACCGTCATGGGGAAGGCGTCGACGACCTTCACGTACCGCGGCACCTTGTAGTGGGCCAGCTTGCCGGCACAGAAGGCCCGCAACCCCTCCGCGGTGAGCGGCTCCGCCTCCGCGCGCAGGCGCACCCAGGCCATCAGCTCCTCGCCGAACCGCTCGTCCGGGACGCCGATCACCTGGGCCTCGACGACGTCGGGGTGGGTGAAGAGGAACTCCTCGATCTCGCGCGGGTACACGTTCTCCCCGCCGCGGATGACCATGTCCTTGATCCGCCCGACGATGTTGAGGTAGCCGGCGTCGTCCATCACGGCCAGGTCGCCGGTGTGCATCCAGCGGGCGGCGTCGAGCACCTCGGCGGTCTTCTCCGGCTCGCCCCAATAGCCCAGCATCACCGAGTAGCCGCGGGTGCAGAACTCACCGGGTTGCCCGCGCGGGACGGTCAGCCCGGTGTCCGGGTCGACCACCTTGACCTCCAGGTGCGGGTGCACCCGCCCGACGGTCGACGTCCGCCGCTCCAGGTCGTCGTCGGCGCCGGTCTGGGTGGACACCGGGGACGTCTCGGTCATGCCGTAGCAGATGGTCACCTCCGCCATCCCCATCTCCTCGACCACCCGCTTCATCACCTCGACCGGGCACGGCGAGCCCGCCATGATCCCGGTGCGCAGGCTGGACAGGTCGTAGGAGGCGAAGTCCGGCAACGCCAGCTCGGCGATGAACATCGTCGGGACGCCGTAGAGCGAGGTGCACCGCTCCTCCTCCACCGCCCGCAGCGTCGCGGCGGCGTCGAAGCCGGGCGCCGGGATGACCATCGTCGCGCCGTGCGAGGTGCAGCCGAGGTTGCCCATCCCCATGCCGAAGCAGTGGTAGTAGGGCACCGGGATGCAGACCCGGTCGGCCTCGGTGTAGCCGCAGCCCTCGCCCACGAAGAACCCGTTGTTGAGCAGGTTGTGGTGGGTGAGCGTGGCGCCCTTGGGGAAGCCCGTCGTCCCGGAGGTGTACTGGATGTTGATCGGGTCGTCGGGCGAGAGCTGCGCCGCCCGCTCGACCAGCCGGGCCCGGTCGCCCGCCCGGCCGGTCTCCAGCAGCTGCGCCCACTCCTCGTCACCGAGGAACACGACCTCGCGCAGGTCGGGGCAGTCCCCGCGCACCTCGTCGACCATGGCGCGGTAGTCGCTGCCCTTGAACTCCGGCGCGGCCACCAGCACCGAGATGCCCGCCTGGCGCAGCACGTAGGAGAGCTCGTGGGTGCGGTAGGCCGGGTTGATGTTGACCAGGACGGCGCCGAGCTTCGCCGTCCCGTACTGCACGAAGACCCACTCGGCGCAGTTCGGCGCCCAGATGCCCACCCGGTCGCCCTTGGCGACGCCGAGGGCGTCCAGGCCGAGCGCGCAGGCGTCGACCTCGGCGACCAGCTCGGGGTAGGTCCAGCGGCGGCCCGTGGCGCACTCGACGAGCGCCTCGTGGTCGCCCACCCGCGCTGCCGTCCGATCGAGGTCGTCCCCGATCGTGTCGCCCAGCAGGGGCACCGTGGAGGTGCCGCTGCTGTAGGACGGCAGCGCGGGGGCCGTCACCGGCCCTCGCCCGCCATCAGGCCGGCCCGGTTGGGCTTGTCGACCGGGTGGGCGTAGCGCAGCCGCTCCGGCGGGAGCGGGAAGGCGTGGTCCTCACCGAACGGGGAGAGACCGCCGGCCATCTCGCTGACCAGCTCGGTCACCGGCGGACCGTCGCCGCTCGACTGCCCCCAGGTCGGCTCGACCAGGTGAGCGTGCTTCGCCTTGCGCTTGGACATGACGCCTCCAGTTGCTCTGCCGGGCCCGGGAGTGCTGCCCGGGTGCCTCGTCGGCCATCTTCCCGCGTCGCACCCGGCTTCCGCACGCCGCGGGGTGGCCGTGTCGCTGGGAGGGGTCAGCGCCGGCCGGCCCGCCGGGCGCCGTAGACCGTGCCGGCGCCGTCGGCGGTCAGCAGCCACTCCCGCGGGGAGACCTCGGCGTAGCGCACCTCGGCGCCGTCCAGCCGCTGCACCGCGCGGGTGCGCCAGACGGCGGTGGACATCAGCTGCAGCCGCAGCGGCTCGTCGGTGAGCTCGTCGTACCCGACCGGCTCGACCTGCAACAGCGCCGGGCCGGCGATCCGCAACCGCCCGTGCTGCCACGGCTCCCGGGCCAGGGCGGCGGTCCACCGGCGGGCGCGCAGCCAGGCGCCCAGCCCGATGACGGCCACGACCAGCCCGCCGACGAGGAGGAGCACGACCATCAACCCGGCGAACGGCGGCCGCGCCCCGCCGTCGGCGGTGATCCGGATGACGGCGGCGCCCATCAGCCACCCCAGGACGACGGCGACCACGCCACCGGCCAGCCAGCGCAGCGCCCCCGCCCGGAGCGCGGCCAGGTCGGTGCGGGTCTGCGGGTCGTCGAGCGCGGGCACCCCGGGATGGTGACAGAGCCCGGCCCCCGAGCGGGCAGGCCGGAGCGCGACGTAGCGTGGACCGGATGCCCACGGACCAGCCCGCCACGCTCGCCGCCTGGCTGCGCACCCGCACCGACGAGCAGCTGGGCGCCCTCCTGGCGGCCCGGCCCGACGTCGCACGCCCGGCGCCCTCCGACGTGGTGGGGCTCGCGACGCGGCTCGCGGTGCCCGTCTCGGTCGACCGCGCGCTGGACGAGCTGGACGCCGCGACCCTGCAGGTGCTGGACGCGGTGCTGCTCTCCCCCACCGACGGCGTCCCGCGCACCGAGCTGCCCGGGCTGCTGCCCGACGTGCCGGCCGGGGTGGTCGAGTCCGCCGTCGAGACGCTGACCGGCCGGGCGCTGCTCTGGGGCGACGCCGACCTGCACGCCCCCGAGCCGGTGCGCCGGGCGGTCCGCTACCCCGCCGGGCTCGGCCGCCGGGCCACCGACCTGCGGATCGCGCTCCCCCGCGACCTGCCCGACACGCTCGCCGACCTGGCCGCCGACGAGCGCACGGTGCTCGAGCGGCTGGCCGGCGACCGCCCGGTCGGCCACCTCCCCGACAGCACCGACGGGTCGTTGAGCCCGGCCCGCCGACTGCTGCAGGCCGGGCTGCTGGCCAGGATCGACGCGGTCAACGTGGAGCTGCCCCGCGAGATCGGCCTGGCGTTGCGCGGGGACCGCCCGCTCGGCCCCCCGAGGCTGCGTCCGGATCCGGAGGTCAGCGAGCGGGACCCGGCGATCGTCGACCGGCAGGCCGCCGGTGCCGCACTCGAGGTGCTCAGCCGGGTGAACGACGTGCTCACCGCGCTGGAGGAGGAGCCGGCCGGGCTGCTGCGCAGCGGCGGGCTGGGCGTGCGGGACCAGAAACGGCTGGCCAAGGAGCTGCGCATCGGCGAGGCCGACCTCGCCTTCCTGGTCGAGGTCGCGCACGCCGCCGGCCTGCTGGACGTCGGCGGCGCGCAGCGCGACGAGTGGCTGCCGACCCGCGGGTACGACGCGTGGCGCGAGCAGGACCTGGCCGACCGCTGGGCACTGCTGGCCGCCGGCTGGCTGACCAGCGTCCGGCTCATCTCGCTGGTGGGCCAGCGCGACGTGGCCGGCAAGGCGGTCAACGTGCTGTCCCCCGACGTCGTCCGGCAGACCGCGCCCACGCTGCGGCGCTCGGCGCTGGGCGTGCTCGCCGAGTTCCCGCCCGGGCACGGTCTGACCGCACCGGAGTTGGTGGCGCTGCTGCGCTGGCGCACCCCCCGGCGGGCCGACCGGCTGGCCCCCGTCCCCGACCTGCTGGCCGAGGCCGACCGCCTGGGGGTGCTGGTCGGCGGCGTGCTGAGCAGCGGCGGGCGGGCCCTGCTCACCGGCGGGGAGGACGACGCCGCGGACGCGATGCGCGGGCTGCTGCCGGCCCCCGTCGACCACGTGCTCGCCCAGCCCGACCTGTCGCTGATCGCCCCCGGGCCACTCGTGGCCGACCTGGCCGCCACGCTCGCGGTCGTCGCCGACGTCGAGTCCTCGGGCGGGGCCACGGTGTACCGGGTGTCCGACGCGAGCATCCGGCGGGCCCTGGACTCCGGCTGGTCGGCCGGTGAGCTGCAGGACCTCTTCACCCGCGCCTCCCGCACGCCGGTGCCGCAGGCGCTGGAGTTCCTGATCGACGACGTGGCACGTCAACACGGGCGGCTGCGGGTGGGCGCCATCGAGTGCTACGTCCGCTCCGACGACCACGGCCTGGTCTCCCAGGTGCTCAGCGACCGGCGGACCGCCGGCGCAGAGCTCCGCCGACTGGCCCCGGGGGTGCTGGTCAGCGGGCTGGGCGCCGACGAGGTGCTCACCGTGCTGCGCGCCGCCGGGTACGCGCCGGCCGGGGAGTCCTCCGGCGGCGCGGTGCTTACCCGGCCGAAGGCGCCACCGCGGGCGGCCGGTCGCCGTCCTGGTGCGGTGGCTGCGGTCGGTCCCCGCCCGCTCGCCCCGGACGACGTCGCCGCCACGGCGCGCGAGATCCGGGCCGGGGACGCCGCCCTCGCCGCCCGGCGCACCGAGCCGGTGCGCCAGGTGCCCGGGGTGACCACCGCGAGCACGCTGGAGCTGCTGAGCCGGGCCGTGCGTGAGGGCCTGGCCGTCTGGCTGGGTTACGTCGACGCGCAGGGCAGCGGCAGCCAGCGGGTCGTCCTGCCGGTCTCGCTGGCCGGCGGCTTCCTGCAGGGGTTCGACGAGGGGCGCGGGGAGAGCCGCACCTTCGCCGTCCACCGGATCACCTCGGTCGCCCTGGTCGGCGCGGAGGACGCAGCCACGCCGTCCTGATCTCTGTTCCCTTGATCGGGTGAGTCCGGGATGATCAAGCATCCGCCCGGCGTTGCGCGGATCGGTTGGCGTGTGCAACCAGCTGTCGGGCAGCAGACCCCGGACCTCCGCTGGTTGCCTCCGGGGTGAGGAGCGTGGACATGACGAGGCAGCGGACGGTGGCCGATCGGCTGGCAGCGGCACTGGGAGCGGTGCTGGGGACGGCGCAGCCACCCCTGCGCCTGCGCGGGTGGGACGGCTCCCTGGCCGGGCCGACCGGCGCACCGGTGCTGGCGATCCGCTCCCGCCGGGCGCTGCGCCGGCTGCTGTGGTCACCCGGCCAGCTCGGCCTGGCCCGGGCCTACGTCGCCGGGGACATCGACATCGAGGGCGACGTCTTCGCCACCTTCGCAGCACTGCGCTCCGCCGGCCGGCTGGCCGAGACCGGCCCGATGGCCCCGCCCACCTGGCGCGAACGGCTCGGCCTGCTCGGCACCGCGGTGGCACTGGGGGCCCTCGGCCCCGAACCGGCACCCCCGGCCGAGGAGGTCGACCTGGGGCGGGCCGGACGACGGCACTCCCGGTCCCGCGACGCGGCGGCGGTCTCCCACCACTACGACGTCGGCAACGACTTCTACGAGCTCGTCCTCGGCCCCTCGATGGTCTACTCCTGCGCCGTCTGGGCCACCCCGGACACCGGGCTGGACGCCGCCCAGGAGGCCAAGCTCGACCTGGTCTGCCGCAAGCTGGGCCTCACCGAGGGGGCGCGACTGCTGGACGTCGGCTGCGGCTGGGGCTCGATGGCCATCCACGCCGCCCAGCGGTACGGCGCCGAGGTCGTGGGGATCACGCTGTCGGAGGAGCAGGCCCGGATGGCCCGCAAGCGGGTCGCCGAGGCCGGGCTGACCGACCGGATCGACATCCGGGTGCAGGACTACCGGTCCGTCGACGACGAGCCCTTCGACGCGATCAGCTCGATCGGCATGGCCGAGCACGTCGGCCGGGCCCAGATGCCCGAGTACGTCGCCCAGCTGCGCGCCCTGCTGCGCCCCGGCGGCCGGCTGCTCAACCACGCGATCAACTGGAACGCCGGCACGGCCACCCCCGACCCGGACACCTTCATCTCGCGCTACGTCTTCCCCGACGGGGAGCTGCTCGGGCTGGGCGAGACGGTCGGCCTGCTGGAGTCCGCTGATCTCGAGGTGCTCGACGTCGAGGCGCTGCGCCAGCACTACGCGCTCACCCTGCGCGCCTGGGTGCGGCTGCTGGAGGAGAACTGGTCCGCTGCCGTCGCCGCCTCCAGCGAGGGGCGTGCGCGGGTCTGGCGGCTGTACATGGCCGCCTGCGCGCTGGCCTTCGAGGCCGGGGACATGGGCGTCAACCAGGTGCTGCTGCAGAAGACCGGGGGCGAGCAGCCGCCGCTGCGCCGCACCGCCTGGGTCTGACCCGACTCGATCCCGCTGCGACTCCTGCCGGTTGAGCCGCGCCACCGACCGTCGAGCCGCGCCGTGCCGCGGCTCGACGGTCGACTCGGCGGCTCAGCCTCCGGCTCGCGGCCCAGCTGCCGACGCCTTGAGGTCGGTCGCACACCCGCGGCGCGGAAGGGGACGTCGTCCCCCGGCGTTACCGTGGACAGTCCGGCGCGCCCGTCTGCGCCGGAGCCCCGAACAGAGGATGCGTACGCGTGAGTGACGGCCCCCTGATCGTCCAGTCGGACAAGACCCTGCTGCTCGAGGTCGACCACCCGTCGTCCAAGGAGTGCCGGGCGGCGATCGCCCCGTTCGCCGAGCTGGAGCGCTCCCCCGAGCACGTGCACACCTACCGGGTCACCCCGCTGGCGCTCTGGAACGCCCGCGCCGCCGGCCACGACGCCGAGCAGGTCGTCGACGCGCTGGTCCGGTACTCGCGCTACCCCGTGCCGCACGCCCTGCTGGTCGACATCGCCGACACGATGGACCGCTACGGCCGGCTGACCCTGGCCAACCACCCGGTGCACGGGCTGACGCTGACCAGCACCGACAAGGCCGTGCTGGAGGAGGTCGTCCGCAGCAAGCGGGTGGCCCCGATGCTCGGCGTCCGCATCGACGCCGACTCGGTCGTCGTCCACCCCTCCGAGCGCGGCCGGCTCAAGCAGGCGCTGCTGAAGATCGGCTGGCCGGCCGAGGACCTCGCCGGCTACGTCGACGGGCAGGCCCACCCGATCGAGCTCGACCAGTCCGACTGGCACCTGCGCGACTACCAGCAGCAGGCCGTCGACGGCTTCTGGGCCGGCGGCTCGGGCGTCGTCGTGCTGCCCTGCGGTGCCGGGAAGACCCTGGTCGGCGCGGCGGCGATGGCCGAGGCCAAGGCGACCACGCTGATCCTGGTCACCAACACCGTCTCCGGGCGGCAGTGGAAGCGCGAGCTCATCGCCCGCACCACGCTGACCGAGGAGGAGATCGGCGAGTACTCCGGGGAGCGCAAGGAGATCCGGCCGGTCACCATCGCCACCTACCAGGTGATCACCACCCGCCGGAAGGGCGAGTACCGGCACCTGGACCTCTTCGACGCCCAGGACTGGGGCCTGATCGTCTACGACGAGGTGCACCTGCTCCCCGCGCCGATCTTCCGGCTCACCGCCGACCTGCAGTCGCGTCGCCGGCTCGGGCTGACCGCGACGCTGGTGCGCGAGGACGGCCGCGAGGACGACGTCTTCTCCCTGATCGGGCCCAAGCGGTACGACGCCCCCTGGCGGGACATCGAGGCGCAGGGGCACATCGCGCCGGCCGAGTGCGTCGAGGTGCGGGTCAGCCTGGACGACGAGGAGCGGATGACCTACGCGGTCGCCGAGCCCGAGGAGCGGTACCGGATCGCGGCGACCGCCCAGTCGAAGCTGCCGGTGATCCGCCGGGTCCTCGAGCGGCACCCCGACGAGCCCTCTCTGGTGATCGGCGCCTACCTGGACCAGCTGGAGGAGCTGGGCGCTGCCCTCGACGCCCCGGTGATCCAGGGGTCGACGACGAACAAGGAGCGGGAACGGCTGTTCCAGGCCTTCCGCACCGGCGAGATCCGCACCCTCGTCGTCTCCAAGGTGGCGAACTTCTCCATCGACCTGCCCGAGGCCGCGGTCGCGGTGCAGGTGTCGGGCACGTTCGGGTCCCGGCAGGAGGAGGCCCAGCGGCTCGGCCGGGTGCTGCGCCCCAAGGCCGACGGCCGGCAGGCGCACTTCTACACCGTGGTCAGCCGGGACACCCTGGACAGCGAGTACGCCGCGCACCGGCAGCGGTTCCTGGCCGAGCAGGGCTACGCGTACACGATCGTGGACGCCGCCGACCTGGCCGGCCCGGGCGAGGTCAACGGCCCCGACTGGGTCGACGAGCCCGCCGACTAGAGGAAGGACCCCCTCGCCCCCCAGCTTTCGCTCCGCTCGGGCCGGGCCCCTGCGAGGGGGCCGGGCCGAGCGGAGCGGTCCGTCAGCAGCTGCGGAGGACGCTGCCCAGCCGGGTCATGCCCTCGGCGATCCGCTCCGGCGTGTGCGTGGTGAAGGACAGCCGCAGCGTGGCTCGGTCGGGGACGCCGGCGTAGAACGCGGCCCCCGGCACGAACGCGACGTCGGCGGCGAGCGCCCGGGGCAGCAGCTCGGCGGTGTCCACGCCGCGGGGCAGTCGGACCCAGACGAACATGCCGCCGTCCGGCTCGGTCCAGGTGCTGCCCGTCGGCAGGGCCGCCGGCAGCGCGTCCACCATGGCGTCCCGGCGCCGCCGGTAGGCGGTCCGCAGCCGCGCGAGGTGGGTCTCGACGTCGGCCGTGGCGAACCAGGCCGCTGCGGCCGCCTGGTCGATCGTCGAGGTGTGCAGGTCGGCCGCCTGCTTGGCGACGGTCAGCGCCGGCAGCAGCCGGGACGGCGCCCGCAGCCAGCCCAGCCGCAGTCCGGGAGCGGCGATCTTGGAGAAGCTGCCCACGTGGACGACGTGCCCATCGGCGCCCGGCTGGGCGGCGAGCGGCGCGACGTCGTGGCCTCGGTAGCGCAGCTCGCCGTAGGGGTCGTCCTCGACCAGCCAGACCCC
>NZ_JAAKGN010000013.1:0-55685 GCF_011039295.1 Modestobacter sp. KNN46-3
ACCCGCCGCCGACACTCCACCTGCGGCCAAGTCAGTCCGATCACCTACGAAACGAACCAGACCCTGGCTACGCTGCAGACCGCCGCGTAGACACCGATCGCGTGTCCGTGATCAGGGGGTAAGGCCCTACCGCCCGCGAGGCCGTCGGCAACCCTAAACCGCTTACACGGCGCGCCGCAGCAGGTTGGTCGCGGCGTGGATGGCTTCCGTGGCCCTGACGACGATCGAAGTCACCGCCGACTGGGGGCCGCCGGCGGAGGACTTCTTGTCAGTGCTCTGCGGTGCGCACTGAAGCCACATCTCCACGTCAGTGGCCTGTGCACGGGTCAGGTAGCTGAAGCTCTGGGGTGGTCGGCTGACGCCGGGCAGATCAGTGACCGGCCGCGGTTGAGATAGCTGCTGCACCGAGCCGATGAGGATGCCTACGGCTGCCGGCGTCTGCGCGTAGTACTCGTCGTATCCGGTGACGCTGATGCCGGCGTGTGTGCCGTGTCGGTCCCAAAGCTCTGCAGGCGGCGCCACGTCGTGGCCGAGCACCTCGAAGGTGCCGACGATGCGACCCACCGGCCGAGTGGCGTAGATGACCACGGTGGAAACGTCCGGTGCGAGGCGTCGCTTGCGGAACTCCACCCGCTTGGTGCCGGCGAGGATCGCGTCCGCGTACCGCGGGTGGATCGACATCAGCGCTGTTCGTTGAGCCGTTCCTGCAGCCAGTGTCGTCCCTCCTCGTTGCAGACCTCGGTGATGCTCTGCGGGTGACCGTTGAGCACCCCGGCGGTCTTCAGCTCTCCTCGGGACCATGCTGGTTCTAACAGGCGGTCCTGACGGAACAGGAGAGTGAGCACCGGACGCGCCGAGCGGCAGAGCCGTGTGATGTCTTCCAGGGTGTAGACGGTGCGCCGGCCGACGTAGCGGGCGACCTCCTCGGGGAGGTGGCTGACGTGAACGTCCTCGACGACACCGGCGACGGTGACCGCCGATCGCTCCCGGGAGCGATAGAACAGCAGCGTCGACCCAGGGGCGACGCGGCGGGTAGGGGCGTTGCACAGGTACGCCTTGCGCAGCGCGTTCCCGTACGGGTGCTCACCGGTCAGCAGGCTCAACTGGCCGGGGTAGTCCGGAAACAGCACGTCGTGCCAACGCGGCTCCACCGGGACCACGAAGAAGGGTGCCCGGGTGTCGATCGCGGGCGGCCCGAATGTGGTGTGGAACTTCAGGGGGTCCAGTGCCGCGTCCTGCACAGATGGACGCCGGCCTTTGGCCAGAACCAGTTCGCCGACGGGACTTCGTCCGTGATCCCGGAACCCGAACGCCGTGAGGAGATCGACTAGGGTCGCGTGCCTCTCGAAGACGGTGACGTAGATCGCGTCGTGGCTGTGGTGCTCGGCATGGTTGAAGAGGGTCTTGAGCAGCAGTTCGCCGTAGCGGCGGCCGTGCGCCTCGTCGGTCACCTTGAGCGTCGAGACCTTCAGCAGCCTGCCGGGCAGCCCGTAGGGAGTGTCGGTCTCCTCCTTGACGAGCATCACCCCGGCGTACCGCCCGTCGTCGTGACGGATGATCCACGCGGGCCGGTGCGCCCTTCGCACCCCCGCGAACCACGCGTCGAAGCCGGGGTAGTCGTCCCGCAAGGAATCGAAGATCGGATCGTGTGGGTCGAGTTGGTAGGACAGGACGTGCTCAACCGCGGGCGGCGGCTTGAGTGGGCGCGGTGACAGGTCGCGGAGGAGTTGCACCGCTTCGGCCAGAGGCAGGACGTTCTCGGCCAGTCCGGTGCGGCGCGCTCGACCTCGCAGTCGGGCGTCGTCCGTGACGAGGTAGTCGACGGCGGCTGCGCCGACGGCCGCCAGCATCTCCAAATCCACCGCGTCGTTGCTTTCGGACAAGGGTGGCGCCGGCAGGTCCAGTCGCGTGAGCAGGTCTGCGAGCGCGGACTTCGGGATGCCGGATAGCGCCGGGTACTTGGCGGCAAGGGCGAGGTGCGCGCTACGGCGCGCAAGGTCGTGGTCGCGGGCGAAGTCTCGCCGGGTCGCCTCGTGTAGGTACAGCCGGTGACCTCCCTCGGCAGCCAGACGGGCAAGCTCGGCGCCGAACTCGAGTCCCCGCTCCACGGCTGTGGATGTGGGCTCGAGGGCGATGAAGGCGTTCGTGTCCAGGAGCAGCTTCAGGCTGGTCGCTCCCGTCGTTGACTGCATCTCGCCTCCCCCTCGGCTCGGACCTGCATCGTTGCGCTTGGAACCCGCCCGTGTCGCTTCAAACAGCTGTTCTTCCATCTCCTAGTCGAACGCGGCCATGCCCGCTGATGAGCCGAGAGCCGGGCGTACCCGACCTGGCTGGCGCTCGTTGCTGTGCGACCACGTTGCGCGCGGCGCGTGGGCGGCCTCGGCGCTGATCACCCCCTTCCTGCCGAAGCCGTTCCCCGTCGCGCCCGGTGGCTGCTCATCACCTCCTTCGGTGCCATCGGCGCGCGGCGTCGCTGCTCCGCCTGCATCTGCGTGCTGGGTCGTTCGTTCGCTGTGTAGTTGTCCGCGGTCATCGTGATGGGGATGAGTTGCGAGGTGCCCGCCCGGAGGCGGTCCGGGCGTGACGCCGGCGGTCACCGGCACGAGACCGGATGTGGAGGTCTGTGCGCGGTTCCGGGGCGCTGCGCAATCACCCGGCGACGACCTGGAGAAGATGCGTCATCGGACGAGCGTTCGAATGCAGCGGCCAGGCTCGCCCGCACGTTGCCGCCCGTCACACCCCCAACCCAAGGGAGACGACGTGGGGCGACGGGTAGCCACCAAGAGCACCCCGCCGGCGACGGTTCTGGTGAATGCCGGGCCGCCGTTGGCCAACGCGATAGCCGCAGTGAGCGCACAGTGGCGCGCCGATCGGTTGGTCAGCGAGCAGACGCTGCTGCGCACAACCGAGACGATCAGCCGCTACGGGCGGAGACTGGAGCGCACCGGCGTGCAGCGGTTCGGCCAGGAACGGCCGGCGGACGCTGCCGCGTTCGTGCACGCAACGACCCGGGACGGCCGGCCACCGGAGTTGGTCACGATGCACGCACGCCGGACCTGTCTGCGCATGCTGTACCGGACGCTGAGGGCCCGCGGCTGGCACGACGGCGACCCCACCCTCGATCTGGTACTTCCGCCGCGGGGTGTGCTCGCTGCACGTCCGCTGACCAGCGACGAGGTCGCGCTGTGTCGGGTGTCGAGCCGCTTGGGCGCTGGCGCGCGCACGCTGCGGCTGGCGGTCTGCTGGGCGCTGGGGGAGACCACCGCGGTCACCAGTGAGATCAGCGCGCTGCGGATGTGCGACCTGGACGACCCTCGCCGGCCCAGGACCGTGCGACTGCCGGGCACCCGACGCCACGATGCGCGCATCGGCACGCTGAGCGCGTGGGGTCAGACGGTGCTCACGCGCCACCTGGAGGTCCTGCGCGCCGCCAGCTCTCACCCGGAGACGCCTCTGGCCTACCGCGGCGCCTCGAAGCCCGGCGGCGCGGTCGGGCAGGCCAGCGTCTGCAACGCCCTCGGTGCGGTGCTGGATCTGGCCGGTCTGAGCGCGGAGCCGGATGTGCGTCCGGCGTCGTTGCGGCACTGGGCCGCCCGCGACCTGTTCGACGCCGGCGCGCCCATCGAGGAAGTGGCCCGCAGGCTCGGGGCGCGCAGCCTGGATGCCGCCGCCGAGGACATCGCCCTGAACTGGCGGGACGTCCGATGACCCGGCCCCGCAGCAGCGTGCCCACGACCATGGAGACAGTGCGGGCGGTGTTGCGGCACCGGCTCGTCTACGAGCTTGGCTCGCTGATCCCCGCCGATCCGCCGGTGGGCCGCCGTCCCGTGCACCCCGGCTACCTGCTCATCGCCTTCGGAGTGCTGGCCAGGATGACTCGCTCGGGCGCGAAACTGGACGCCGAGCTGCGCACCGGAAGCCTGTGGTCGCTGATGCAGGCAGAGGCTGGCGCCATGCGGGACGACCTGCCCGACGAACTGTGGATGCCGCCGGGGGACCGGCCGCCGACGTGGGCGGCGTGGCAGTACGCCCGCAACACCCACCTCACCACCGACGAGGCACTGGCCGACATGCACCGGCTGTTCATCGCCGGCTCGGTGGCCCAAGCACGCTCGCTCGGGCTTCTGGATCCGAAGGGCCCGGGCTCGCTGAACCATCCCGCTCGCTCCCGAACGGTCTACGGCGACGGCACGGTCGTCCGTTCGCTGTACAAGCCGCCGACCGTGGTCTGGATCGACGACCCGGAGACAGGGGAGCGGATCCGCCGCTACCGCGACAAGAGGACCGGCGAGCTGGTCGAGACACCTACCCGTCGCTACGACCCCGACAGTGCCGAGTGGCACGGGCACACCGGCCCCGTCCACGGCACCAACCTGGTCGTCGTCTACGCCCGCGGGGACGCCGCCTACCAGCGGGTCGTGCTCGCGGTCGGCCGGGCGGAGCGACCCGGCCGAGAGGCCGAGGCCGCGCTCCGGCTCATCGGTGACGTGCACCGCGTCGCCGGCGCCGGGTGCAGGCCGTCGTCTACGACGGTGCACTGCGCGGCGTGCATCTGGAGCACCTGATGACCCGACACGGGCTGGTCGTGGTCAACAAGGTCGCCGCGGCCCCGCTCAGCGACGAGGAGAAGACCCAGCGGGGAGGGCTCAAGGCGGTCAAGAGCTACCCGCTGGGTCAGTGGGAGCACGACACCGATGACGGTGCGTGTACGCACACGCTCGCCGCTGTCGACGGCGCAGTCGTGGAGATCACCCTCGATGACACCGGTGACCCCGTGGTGGCGCAGCGGCTGGTCCGCCGGCAGGTCAAGCGTCCCCGCCGCAGCAACGGGAACTACCACTTCTCCGCCGCCTTCGTGGTGCCGTGCTTCCGGGGAGATTTCGACGCCTGGATCACTCCGCACGGCGAGTCCGGCGACCCCGACGCCCGTCGTGCCGAGAACGTACGGCTGATCGCTGAAGGTGAGGAGGACTTCGCGAGGCTCTACGGCATCCGCAACGACTCCGAGGCATTCAACAGCGCGTTCAAGCGGTCGCTGCTGGTGAACAGGGCCATGAGCCTGGGGTGGCGTCGCCAACTGCTCGACGCCCTCTGTTTCGCCCTGCTGTCCAACGCCGTCGTGGCCCACCGGGCCGCGCAGGTCGGCGTGATCACGCCCGCCGGCGGTCGCCGGCGGCCGCTGCGCTCCGCGTGACTGGCAGGCTCGATGTACCGGGCCGTCTTGCGGATCGTGTGCGCCGCGCCCGCGGCCGATGTCCCTGAGCGGCTCGCCGCTCGGCTGACCCAGCAGGCCCGTGTCAGTGGTCGGGGTCCACGTCCCGGTCAATGCTCTGCGCGCCCTATTCGGGTCCTGCGGTCATGATGCCGGCGACGATCGTTGCGGTGTCGGCCACGCTGAGCCGGGGTGGGGCGCCGCGCCACAGTTGAAGGGCTAGGCGGCGTGCGGAGTCGCTGGGCGCGGCGGCCAGGAAGGCGGCGTACTGGCCGCGCCCTTCGATGTAGGCAGCGGTCCGTTCGGCCCACTCCGAGCCCTCCCGCCTGTTGCGGTGTTCGCGGGCTGCGTCGGTGTGCGCGTTGGCGACGTCTGCCCAGCTGGACCACCTTGCCGCGATGGTCTCGGTCGCATGGGCACGGGAGCAGCCTTCACCCACCGGGGCGAACGGTGAGCAGACGGGCAGCACGAGGAACGCGATCCGGATGCCTGTGTCCCGTCCGCATGAAGGGCAGCGGCCCGGATGCGTGCTGGGTGGGCTTACCGTGACCGTGCCGCCGTCGGCGCCCAGCTGCCCTGGTGCAGGCGCCACCCACTCGATCGCACCTTCTGTGCGCCTTTGCCAGCGCCAGCGGTGTGCAGCGGCGGGCGAGCCCGGCCGGGGTCGGTCGGTCACGGGACCGTCGGCAGGTCGGCTCGGCTCAACGCTCGACCCCTCTCACGAGGCTGGTGAATCTGGTCGTGGGGAGCCCGTCCTCTCGCACGAGGAGCTGCAGCTCCATGCCGCGCCGGAGGACCGGCGTGGGCCAACTCAGCAGGGCCAGGGGTTCACCGTTGCGGCGGAGGTGACTGCCGTCTCGGCGTAGCCGGACCGCGGTCATCGAGCCGGCGTCGAACTCATGGATGGCGCCCTCGGTCACCACCCGCATGGTCGTTGCGTCGGGTGGGGGCGCGGTCCGTGCCGCCGGACCGGGGATGCGGAGCCGGAGGGCCGGCCATGAGTCCCCAGCCTCGCTGTCGTCGTCCGGTGGCCGCTGGTCGGCTGGGTCGCGGGTTGGTCCTGTCATCAGCTGTCCTCGGGCGGCGCGGTGGCGTCGGGTGATGCGGAGGGTGCGGCGGTCTGCAGGCGGTCCTGGCAGGCGCGCAGTCGGGCCTCGGCGGTGTGCAGGCGGTGCTGGAGTTCGCCGTAGGCGTCCTGGATGTCGGCGAGCAGGCCGGTGAGCGCCCGGTCATCGAGTTGCAGGAAGTGCGGCCGGGCGTCAGGCCGCCGCGGACGGCACGAGGCCACTGCCGGTGAGCGAGTAGCTGACGCAGTTCATCGAGCGCGGCCCGGCCGTCACGGGTGACTGCTGCCTGATCCTCGGGGGACCCGGCGCTGGCGAAGGTCAGGCAGAGCTGCAGGACGTCGCACAGCTCGGCCGCCCGGTCGGTCACTGCGAGTTCCCGGCGGGACGAGCCGGGTGGAGGGGGCAGGCCGAGTGGGGTGTCAGCTGGCGTGTCTGCCAGCGAGGGTGCACCGGGCGACCGCGCCGGTAGAGGTGCACGACCTGCAGGTCCCCGTAGGGGTTGCCGGATGCCCCTGCTGCGCCGGCCGGGGCGTTCAGCAGTGCCATGGCGGTGCGGGCGGTCTGCAGGGCGACGTGGCCCAGGCTGTCGGCCCACGCCCCGACGTAGGTCGGGTGGGAGCAGCCGACGGGGACGAGCTGGCCGTCGGGCCGGGCGGGCGGCCACGGCACGGCACGGTCGGCGCGGTGCAGCTGCTGGCACTCCCAGCAGCCACCGCCGGCCGCCGGCAGCGCCGTGATCGCACCTCCCCACGCTCCCGCGGTGGCCGAGGCGATCAGCAACGGGGTGCCGGTGAGGGCCAGGTGTGCGGCGAGGTAGCGGCTGGCTGCCGAGTTGGCGGTGCAGTCGATGACCAGCGTGCTGGCGGCCAGCCCGGGCAGCTCCCGGCCGTCGTCGTTGCCCAGGAACTGCAGCCCCGTCGTGAGGTCGAGGTGGGGGTTGACGTCGAGCAGCGCCAGCGCGACGGCGAGCGCCTTGGGGACGCCGGCGTCGCGGATGGGCGGCAGTTGCCGCGCGCCGGTGGCCGGGTCGTGCAAGTCCCCGTCGACGAGGCGCAGCCGCCCGACGCCGGCGCGGGCCAGCTCGAGTGCGACCGGGCCGCCCAGGGCGCCGACGCCGACGACGGTCACCGCCGCGTCGGCCAGACGGGCGGCGTCACCGGGCAGGCGGGCGGTGAGCGCGTCGCGGTCGATCGCGTAGCTGCGCCGCACCCGAACCCGGGGGGCGTACGACCGGAGGTCAGCTGCTCCCTCGCCGGCCGGCGATGGAGCCGTGATGCCGTCGAACAGGGTCAGCTGCCCGCTCCCGGGCCCGGATGTCGTCACGGCCTGGTCGGCTGTTTCGGCGGGCTCCAGCAGTGCATCCAAGCTCCTGGGCTTGGGCACCCCGCGGGTGAGCAGGAGCCATTCCTCGCACGGCCGCCGGGCCGGGCCCTCGCTGGCCACGAGCGCCGCGATGGTGGTGGGCTCCTCAGCCTCTCCGCGGCCGGCGAGGATCTCGGCCAGCCGTGCGCTCGCGTCAGTCCACAGTCGGTCGACGTCCAAGCCTTCGGTGGGCGCGCCGGTCAGGCGAACCCAGCGGATGCATCGGCCGCGCTGGCCGAACGCGCGGCTCTTCCACAGCACCTCGCCATCAGCAGCCCGGAGGCTGGTCAACGCCGACACCGGGGCGAGGGTCTTGCCCACCGTGACCACGTCTGCCCAGCCGCCGGGGACGTCCGGCGCCGGCTGGCACCCGGCCTCCACCAGCAGCGCCCCCAGTGACAGGCGCACCCGGGTCGAGGCCGCCTCGGCGCCGGCCTCCAGTGCCAGCGTCGCCGCCCCGGCGCCCGGGTCTCGGCCGGCGGCCAGCAGCCGTGGCAGCTGCGCGCCAAGCAGGCCAGCCAGCGTGGTGCCCGGTCGCCAGTCGCCGGGGTCGGCCAGCAGGCACAGGGTGCCGGTGATCGGGTTGCGGTGGCGCAGCAAGTCCGGCGGCGCCGCGGGCAGACGTACCTCCGGCGCCCACCACGGGTACTCGGCGGGAAATGTGACCTCCAGCTGGAGGACGGCCGGGTCCCCGGGCCGCGGCGCGGGGTGCGGCCAGTCCACTCGCACCGTCAGCTGCCGGACGGGGGTGGCTCCTTCGCGCTCCGCCGCATCGTCGCTGGCTTGTTCGATCCAGGTGGCGCCGGCGGCGGCCAGCGCGTCCTGCTCGGCCGCCCACACCTCGGGGTAGGCCAGCCGCCAGGGCGTGAGGCCGATCGTCGGGGCGGTCATCAGCCCACCGGCCGGGGGTGCTCGCCGGAGGAGGCCGCGTACACCGGTGGGGCCACGGCGATGGTCTCGACGACGGTCTCGTCGGTCGTGGTCTCGGTGCGCGTGGTGGACGTGGTGGTGTGCCGCGTGATGCGCCGCTGACCGGGCCTGCCGGCCGTGGCCGGCGGCTGCGTCGCGCTGGGCGCGGGCGGCGCCGGCACAGGGGCGGGCTGGTAGAACGTCGCGCTCGCCGGCGGTTGCGCCTCGACGTCTTCCTGACCCTCTTCACTGCCAGCCGCGGGTTGTTCCTGCCCGTCGCTCATCTCCATCGGGGCGGCCGACGAGGTCTCCTCGTTGCCGGGGCCACTCTGCGGGGGCTGGGTCTCCTCGGTCATCGTCTCGGTCCTCTCGGGTCGGCCGCTGCCGGTCAGCGGCGGACCCCCAGCGCACCTGGCGCCCGCGGGCGCCCGCATCGAGATGGCCGATGTTGCCCGGCCATCGCCGGGCAACATCGCACTCGTTCGGGTGTTTCGGCGAATGTCGCCGACTCGGCTCGTCGGCACCGCTACGGCCATGAACCGACCGGGTGCCAACCATCTCGACCGCCGTCGGCGGCTGACCCCGCGTGACTACATCCCGCTCGGCTTCGGGGTCCTTCCGGGCGCGCGCTGCCACACCCCGGCCGGTGGCGACCACGTCTCGGCCGCCGTCGCCCGCATCCAGCACGAACTCGTCCTGCACTACCGGGGCGTGCGTGAGCACGGCGACGGCCGTCGCTACGCCCGCGCCTTCGGCGTCTCCGAAACCGTGTGGACCCGCTGCCTGGGGGGAGAGCGGTTCATGGGTGAGACCGTGATGGCCGCGCTGCTGTGCGCCATCTCTGGCTGGTGAACCCGGCGTCCGGCCAGTGCGCCCATTCGGCCGTTGCAGGCCCGGTCCCACTGGTGGGAACGCCTATCGGTCGACCGGGACGTCGAGCAGCCGTGTCTCGCCGCCCGTTGGGATGTCGCCGGTGCGTGTCGGCCAGTGCACCAGCGCCACTCCCATCGGCGCGGACCTGCCCGGTGTCCCGTCGGGGTGGTCGAAGGACAGCCGGCCGGGAAGGGCCTCCCACCGCGCGCCGGCATCCCGCACCCACCGGATCCACCAACGCTCGTTCGGCTTACAGGGGATCAGGCCGATGACGTCGCAGCGGGCGGCGGTGGCGACCGCCTTGGCGAGGAACGGCTCCAGCATGCCTCGCCGGTACGGACAGTTCATCCAGCAGGCGCCGCCGTCGGCGAGCTCCGCCCAGTCGACCGCAGGGTGGAGGGCATTGCGAAGGCCGGGGTCGAGCTGGTCGGGGCCGAGGTAGAGCTCGGTCAGTGCGGTGTCGCGGGTGGCAGCCACGTCGAGGGTGATGTGCGGGAACGCGGCCCTTACCTGCGCTCGCGTCGTGACGGGTGTGGCCCACAACTGGGCCCGGGTGAGCGCCTCCTCGCGAAGCCGCAGCTTCCGGCGACGTCGGTAGAGCCGCTGCCGGCAGGACAGGGAGCAGTACGTGCGGGGACGGCCGGTCTCTGCATGCGTCAGCGGGACCTTGCAGACCAAGCAGCTGCGTCGTCGGGCCACTGCGGCAGCTTGCCTTTCGTAGCTCCGCTGGGGGCTACGAAACGCCGACGCATCGGCGGGTGTCGGCGGCGGTGACTGCCTACCGATGCGCGGGGGCGGACGGGTCGTCGTGTTCTGACACGACGATCTCCTGGAGCACTTCCATGCGCACCCCGACGTCGCCGACGCAAGCCGCGACCACCGATCAGATGACCGCCCTTCCATCCCTCTGCCAGCCGAAGTCCGTGGCACGGATGGTCCTCACCGATGACACCGTCCCGCCCGGCGTGAGCGCCCTGCTGAAAATGTCGGTCGCCGAGCTGCTGGCGGTGGACAACCTGCGGGCCGGTGAGCGCATCCGCGGCGCCGCCGCACCGGCCATCGACGTGGCCTGCGCGGTCCTGCAATGGCCGGCGCTGGCCACCTTCGCCCTAGTGCTGCCGAAGCCGGATTCCCTGGCCGGCAAGGGCGGCCGGAAGATGGACTACCCGCCGCTGCTGATCCTGGTCTACGCGGTGCTGGAGAGGGTCTACCGCACCGGCACCCGGGTCGACGCCGAGATGCGCAACCCGTACAACTGGCTGCGCTTCCGCGATGCCTACCGGCGGCTGACCGGAGAGTGGCTCCGCGAGCAGCCGATGACCTGGGCGCAGTTCGAGTACTACCGCGACCGCTACCTGGCGCCCAAGCACAAGAAGGGGCAGCCGATCGACACCGGCGTCTACGACCCCGCGAACCCCACCGTGCTGCAGACGCTCATCCGCCACCTCGGGGTCACGTCCGTCGAACTGGTTCGTGAGCTGGGTGGCTTCCCCGAAGACAAGATCAACCTGCAGACCCCCAACCCGCTCAACGCCGTCCACGGGGACGGTTCGCAGAAGAAGGCCAACTCGGGGGTACGCGAGTACACCGACACCTTCGCCGACGGCAGCACGCAGACCCGGCTGTACGGATCCCGGGCCACCGTCGGCACACCGCGGGTACAGCGGGTCTTCACCGACGCCACCGCCGACGGCAAGAGCGGGGAGGGCCTCAACATGGTCGGGCTGTACTGGCGCCACCCCGAGCGCACCGACAGCAGGGTGGTGCTGTTCACCGGCATGGCCCCCGGAGCAGAAAAGGAGGTCGCCTTCCCGGCCGTCCGTCAGGTCAAGGGCCTTGTCGGCCACGCGCTGCAGTTCCTCATCTACGACGGCCTGTTCGACGGCCTCCCGATCGACGCGCTGCTCGCCGAGGGCGTCATCACCGTCAACAAGCCGCCGCAGGCTGACACGGGGAAGAAGGCGACGACGCGGTCAACGAACCGCACCCGCCGCCCGGACCTGACGCCGGAGACGATGCCGATCGCCACCCACCGGGCTGACGGCCGCGAGGTCAGGACCGCCGCCGAGAAGATGCGGCTGCGCGGCGCCGAGTTCCAGCGCACGATCCGCACCGTCCTCGACGACCCCGACTACCGCGACCCCGTCGGGCAGCGCACCTTCCTGACCCCCTCTGGCAAGGCGAAGCAGAAGGCCACGCTCGCCAGCTTTGACTTCGCCCCGGCTGACCACGAGCGGGCCGACGGCACGGTCTGCCAGCACGGCCTGGTCGCAGACGACCAGGCGCTGTGGGAGTGGCGGCCGGACCAGGTCACCGGGGAGAAGATCAAGACCACGCTCGAGCCGCTGGAGCGAGTCGGCGCCGCGCTCCCCCAGGACACCGAGGGCCGCCACTACCTGCAGCTGGACTACCGCATCCCCTGCAAGCACGGCGACTTCACCCACCGCATCGAGCTCCGACCTGACCTGTCTGGCCGGCGCCAGCGCACCCGGCCCACCCGGCTGCTGCGGGTGCTGCCGGAGGCCTACGCCGAGGCGTTCCACGCCGTCTTCGACGTCCGCAACGACGCCGAGGCCGCCAACTCCAGCTACAACGCCACCCTGTACATCCAGGGCCGCGCGCAGAGCCTCGACGCCCACGCGCAGCTGCTGGACTGGCTGGCCTGGGCGCTGCTGAACAACGCACTCACCTACGTGCACCACTTCGCCGCCGGCCTCGAGGCCGGGCACAAGCCGAAGAACACCAGCAAGGCGGCCCGCACCGCCTGATCAGCACCACAGCGAACCGGCCGCGGCCGGGGGACAGCCCACCGGGCGCCCCCGGCCGCGGCCGCTGTTGTAGGGCGATCAGGGGACATCGAAACCGGGCCCGCGGCCGACGCGGGCGGCACCCCAGCTCGAACAGGCTGAGAACCACCCCGGGGACCGCCCCAGCGCCTGCCGAGAAGGACCTCCGATGACAGCCGCCCTGCCCCTGTCGCCCGCCGACGATGACCTGCCAACACCCGTACGGCTGCGTCCCCCGTTCACCCTGTCCGACCTGATCCCCGGCGCCCCCGCCGATCCCGTGCGACCGCTGCCCGCCCTGCCCGCGGTGAGCCTTCCGCAGGCGGTGACCGCCGCCGCCGGGTACGAGAACGACGGCGACCGGCCGCTGGCGCCCAACGAGGCGCTGGCACTGGCGCCCGCCATCTGGCGCGAGCACGCCCTCTTCCCCACAGAGGCCGGCCTGGACGCAGCGATCACGACGTTGACCCGCTTCGCCGCGTGGCTGCGCGAGAACAAGATCGATGATCTGCGCGCCGTGGATACGCCCTGCGCCAGCCGGTTCATCAACGGCAAGTTCGACGGCGAGCCCACCCTGGAGCACAAGCACTGGCGTCGGATGACGCTGATCGTCACCTGGCTCACCCTCGACCACCTCGGCGTACCCACAGCCGCCCGTCACGTCAGCGTTGTTGACGGTCCGGCATGGCTCGCAGCCGCCAGCCGCCGCCGGGGTCCCGCCGGAGCGATCCCCGCCCCCCAGCTGTTCCGGCTCACCGAACTGCAGCGCAACCGTGCTCTCAAGGCCCGCCGCGCCGGCAAGAAGTCGCTACCGGCCGACGTGCTGCCCGACCGCCCGCTCACCGAGATCGAGATCGTCGCCGGCCGGCTCACCGTCGCCGGCTGGACCCCGGCCAGCCGCGATCAGGCGACGATCACATGGGCGCTCGCGGAAGCCGGCGCCGGCACCGGCGAGATCCCCTCGGTACGCGGAACCGACTTCGACGACGTGACCACACCCACCCACGTCAGCCTCGTCGGCACCCGCGACGCCGCGCCCCGCATCGTCGGCCTCACCCCATGGGGCTGCGCGCAAGCCGCCCGGGTCCTGCGCAAGCTCGAGCGCACCGCTGTGCCCGCTGGCGCGACCGTGGCCTACACCGGCCGCAAGAACCCCGAAGACAAGGACGTGCAGGCGTCGATCGGCGGCACCCTCAACCGAGTCCTCGACGCCGCCGGGATCACCGGCGGCGACGTCGCCCCGCACTCCATCCGCCACTGGGCCGGCCGCCACGCCTACGACGCCAGCGGCCGGCTGTCCGCTGCCGCGGCCGTCCTGGGCCGCGACTACGGCATCGACTGCCTGCGCCACATCGCCCTCGACCCGCGCGAGTCGAGTAGGGGCAAGTCACCGCCACGGGCGGTCTCAGGCCCCGGACGTCTCCTCGCCGTCCGGGGCCTGATCTGCTTCCAGGGCCGGTGCGCCGCGGCCAAGCAGGAACAGGCAACGCTCGCCCAGCGGTGTGACGGCCCAGGCCGCGGGTCCCACGGCGCCCGGGAAGTTGATGTGGCCCGCATCCCGGAGCAAGCCCTGCCCAGCGAGGACGGCCACCAGCCCGTCTGCGATGACGGCAAACCGGGGCAAGGCGCGCTCCACGTGCTCCACCTGCCAGCCGTTCAGGTGGGCGTAGATCATCACCTCGACCTGATCAGCAGGCGGCTTGCGCTGGACCCATAGGTGGTCCAGCAGGGCGACGTGGGGCTCCTCGAGCAGGCCCAGCGCGGCCGCCAGAACGAGCGCCTCCCCAACGTCGCCGTCGACCTGCAGCCCGTTGACGAGAACACGTGCCAGTGCGGGGATCTTCTCCTTGAGCGTGGACTTCGCCGCCGCCTCCAGGACACGGTTGAGCAACTCGAGCCGGGCGTCGTAGTCCGGACCGCGCAAGTCGAGGATGCCGAGACCCGGGTCGAGGATCTCGGCGGCGGCGATCAGCTCACCGACCTTCTCGGCCTGCCGTCCACGGAGGGCCGACCAAGCACGCCTACAGGTCTCGATGACCAGCGGTGAAACGCCGGCGGCCACGGCGGCGGTCGGATTGCCGCCGGTGACGATCTCCTGGATGACCCCGGTCGCGGAGGTCACGATCACGACCACCCGACTGTCGTCGTCCATCGTCCGACACCGTACCGACGCCGCACCGCCCGTTGCTGCCCTCCGGTGCCTCCGGCTCGCCTACCCCAGGTTTCAGCCGGTGGGCTGCAGACGCCAATCCCTGATCAGCGTCTCCTCCTCGAGTCGCAGCAGCCTGCGCCGGGCTCGAGCGGGACCGGCGTGGCGGTGAACTCGAGGGGCAAGGGAAGGAACCGGAGCGCGTTCTGTGACCGGGCGCCGGGCAGCGCCGCGGGGGCGGTCACGACGGATGCTCGCCGCCGGGCGCGAGGTAGCCGACCGCCCGCACGAGGTCCCACCACACGTCGCCGATCGCGTTCAGCTCGTCGCGCAGCCCGAGCATCAGCTCGCGCGCCTGCTGGACCGTCGCCTGCAGCGGGTCGACGCGGCGCCGCAGGCGCAGATGGGCGGTGGTGGTGAGCACCGAGATGGTGCCGGAGAACCAGTCCTCGTCGACCGTGGCGGCGTCCTGGACGCGGGTGGGGCGGGAGACGTCGCCGGGGTCGACCACCAGCTCGTAGCCCGCGGGCAGTTCCCGCAGCGCCACGACCAGCTTGGCCAGCAGATCCTGCCAGTGCACCTGCGCGGCCGCGACGCCCGGGCCCGGGATGGACAGGCCGACCTCCAGGGCCGGGTCCAGGAAGTCGAACAGCATGTACAGGGACAGGTGACTGCCGAGCTTGCCGTGCCGCTTCGGCCACTCCTTGGGCCAGAACTCGACGCCGACCCACCCGCGGGTCCAGTCCGTCGGCTTGCTGGTTGACGCGCCGAGGGGTAGCCACATGGACCGGTAGCTCGGCTGCGACCAGCCGATTCCGTCGTCATCCAGGACGGCGGCGAGGTCTTCGACGAAGTTCTGCACCTGCGGGTAGACCCGTTCACCGGCGACGCGCTGCGCGGCCGAGACCAGCCAGTAGTCCTCCGGCTTGAACCCGTTGAACACTCGGCGTACCCCTCTCATCTCCATGTAGGCGAGCACGTCATCGACAAGCGTTCGCTCATGTGGGCGCAGCTCTGGCAGGTGGCTGAGCACTTCGGCGATCCGCCACCAAGGCAGCCACCGGAACACCCGCGCGTCGGTCCCCGGGCACAGCCGGAGGACGTCATGGGCAGCGCGGTCCAGATCCGTCGTCGGCCGCTGCTGCGGTGCGGTCACCGCGACGATCACCGGCGGCAGCAGCCGCTCCCCGGCCGCCCACGCGCACACCGCCGCGTACTGGACGGCGAGCTGGTGCAGCTGCGGCTCGGTCGGCGCGTTCGGCTCCAAGTAGTAGCCGAACGGGGAGTGCAGCTTCGCCTCGAACACGACCGGCTGCTTGCCCACAACGATCAGCACATCGGGCTCGATGACCTTCCCCGGCCACTTGGGCATCGGCACCTGCGGCCACAGCAGGACGCGTGCACCGCGGGCAGCATGCGGGTCTACCGGAACCCCGACCGCACCGCACAGCGCCACCACTGCCGCCCGCGGCAGATGCCGGAGAGCGCCGAACACCGCAGAGGTCAGCAGATCCTCACTGCGGTCGGCGGTCTCGGGATGGCGGGCGTCGAACTTGCCGTGCAGCTCAGCGAACATGCGCGCCCGCATGCCAGCAGTCGACCCTCACGCCCCGCCCCCCGTCCGCGTTCTCATTCCATCGCCGTCCTACCACGGCAGTGACGCGGAGCCCGGCAACCGCGGCGATCGGTCCGATTGACAACCACCGCCGGCGGCACACCTTCACCTGCGGGGCGGCACCGGAAGCCTGACCGCGGCCGCGCCGCCCCACCGAACCTCGACAACTACACAGCGAGAACCACAACGCCACGGCCGCCCGCGACCGTGACGAGGGTCAGACCGGCACGACAGGAGGTGAACCACCACCGCCGCGACCCTCGCTACGGACACGCGGGACAACCATCACCCACGGCGCTCATACCGCGACAGGTAGCGTCCGGCGACACAGTGCGGACGGGATGGGCCCGATACCGCACAGTCGGAACGGGAAGGTGCGCACCCGTGGCCAAAGACGACTACGTCGGCCCAGAGGCGCACGCCCGGCGCCGCATCGACGAGATGCTCGGTGCAGCCGGCTGGGTCGTTCAGGACTACCGCGCGATCAACCGGCACGCCAACCGCGGCGTCGCCGTCCGAGAGTTCCCGCTGGCTCCCGGGCATGGGACCGCCGACTACCTGCTGTTCGTCGACGGCACCGCAGTCGGCGTGCTGGAGGCGAAGAAGGTCGGCACGTCGTTGACCGGCGTGGAGACGCAGTCGGCGAAGTACGCCGACGGCGTGCCAGACGTCATTCCCTCAGCCGGCCGGCCGCTGCCGTTCGCCTACGAGTCCACCGGCGCCGAGACCCGCTTCACCAACCGCTACGACCCGGTGGCCCGCTCCCGTGAGGTGCACTGGTTCCACCGCCCCGCCACCCTCGCCCGCTGGGTGCAGCGGTTCTCCCAGATGCCTGCGACGGCGACGTTCCGCGGTGGCCTGCGGCACCTGCCGCCGTTGGACCGGGTCGGTCTGCGTCCGGCCCAGTACGACTCCATCCTGGCGCTGGAGACCTCGTTGCGGGCCGACCGGCCCCGGGCCCTGGTCCAGATGGCCACCGGTGCCGGGAAGACGTACATGGCCGCGGCGCAGTCCTACCGTCTGCTCAAGTACGCCGGTGCGACCCGCGTGTGCTTCCTGGTCGACCGCGGCAACCTCGGCCGACAGACCCTGCGTGAGTTCCAGACGTTCATCACCCCGGACACCGGGCGGAAGTTCACCGAGCTGTACCAGGTGCAGCTGCTCACCTCCAACCGGATCGACCCGGCCGCGCAGGTCGTCATCACCACCATCCAGCGCCTGTACTCGATCCTGCGGGGCGAGGCCGAACTGGATCCCGAGGTCGACGAGACCTCCATCGAGGACCTGACACCGACGAACCTGCCGACCGTCGACTACAACCCGGCGGTGCCGGTGGAGATGTTCGACGTCCTACTCGTCGACGAGTGCCACCGCTCCATCTACGGCCTGTGGCGGCAGGTGCTGGAGTACTTCGACACCCACCTGGTCGGGCTGACCGCCACCCCCAGCAAGCAGACCCTGGGGTTCATGGATCAGAACCTGGTCTTCAGCTACACCCACGAAGAGGCCGTCGCCGACCAGGTCAACGTCGACTTCGAGGTCTACCGGATCCGCACGAGGATCGGCACCCAGGGCTCGGTGGTGGAGGCCGACGGTGAGACCGTCGTGCAGTTCCGTGACCGGCTGTCCGGGCAGACGCGGCTGGTCGCCCTCGAGGACGACTACGTCTACGGGGCCGAGCAGCTCGACCGGGCCGTCGTCGCCGAAGACCAGCTGCGAACCATCATCCGCACCTTCCGGGACCGGCTGTTCACCGAGATCTTCCCCGGCCGCCGGGAGGTGCCCAAGACCCTGGTGTTCGCGAAGGACGACGCCCACGCCGACCGGATCGTGAAGGTGTTCCGCGAGGAGTTCGACCGGCCCAACGAGTTCGCCGTGAAGATCACCTACCGGACCACCGGGCGCAAGCCGGAGGAGCTGCTCTCCGACTTCCGGAACAGCTACAACCCCCGCATCGCGGTCACCGTCGACATGATCGCCACAGGCACGGACATCAAGCCGCTGGAGTGCGTCATGTTCCTGCGCAGCGTCAAGAGCCGGAACTTCTTCGAGCAGATGAAGGGCCGCGGCGTGCGCGTCATCAACGACGCGGACTTCCAGGCGGTCACCCCCGACGCACCGGGCAAGACGCACTTTGTGCTCGTCGACGCCGTCGGTGTCACCGAGACCGAACTGAACGAAACTACGCCGCTGGAGCGGGCCAAGAAGGTCAGCTTCGACGCGCTTCTGCAGCAGGCGGCCAACGGTGTCGCCACCGCCGACCTCGCCTCTTCGCTGGGCTCCCGGCTCACCAGGCTGGACAAGCAGCTCACCGACGAGGACCGGACCGAGGTCGAGGCCGTCAGCGGCGGGCTCGGCGTCCAGGATCTCGCCCACGACCTGGTCGCCGCGGTGAACCCCGACCGTGCCGTCGCCACCGCGCAGGCCGCCCGGATCGAGCGCGGCGAGGGCGGAGACCCCACGCCGGCGGACATCGCCGCAGCACAGGAGCAGCTCATCCGCACCGCACTCCTGCCGCTGTCCAACGCGGACCTGCGGACGAAGCTGTCGGCGCTGAAGAAGGCCTCCGAGCAGCTGATCGACGAGTTCAGCAAGGACGAGGTCGTCGAGGCCGGGTTCTCCACGGACGCCACCGCACGCGCCAAGCAGACCGCCGCGGACTTCCGCGCGTGGCTCGACGATCACCGTGACGAGCTCACCGCACTGCAGGCCCTCTACGGCGTCCCCTACAAGCGGCGGGTCACCTTCCGGCAGGTCAAAGAGCTGGCCAACGCGATCAGTAAGCCGCCGCACGCCTGGACGCCTGAGCGGCTGTGGGAGGCATACGAGGCCCTCGACGCCTCCCGGGTGCGCGGCGGCGGGCAGCGCATCCTCACCGACCTGGTGTCACTGGTCCGGTTCGCTCTCGAGCAGGAGAACGAGCTGGTGCCCTACACCGAGACGGTCAACCAGCGGTTCGCCGGCTGGCTGGCCCAGCAGGAACAGCAGGGCCGCCGGTTCTCGCCGGATCAGCTGGAGTGGCTTGAGCGGATCCGTGACGTCATCGGTTCCAGCCTGACCGTGACGGTCGACGATCTGGATGACGCGCCGTTCGCCGAGCGCGGTGGCCTCGGAGGTGCCTACGAGGTGTTCCACGGCGAGCTCGAGGACCTGCTCGAGGAGCTCAACCAGGTGCTGGTCGCGTGACCGCCTGGGGCACGGGGGAGCTCCCGGTCGGGTGGGCGTGGGCGAAGCTGGGCGAGGTTGCCGACGTTCAGCTCGGCAAGATGCTTGACGCGAAGCGGCAGACCGGCGAACACGCCATGCCGTACCTGCGCAACATCAACGTGCAGTGGCACCGCACCGACCTTGACGACCTGCTTCACATGGACATCGCCCCAGATGAACGCGAGCGGTACACCGTCCAGGCAGGGGACCTGCTTGTGTGCGAGGGGGGCGAGCCCGGCCGGTGTGCGTTGGTACCAGAGGCGGCGACGGGATTGGGGTTTCAGAAGGCGCTGCACCGCGTGCGCCCAGCCGGAGGAGTGCTTTCTACCTACCTGGCCTATCTGTTGAAGCTGATGGCTCAGACAGGTGTGCTGGCGCAGTACTTCACCGGTAGCACCATCAAGCACCTGCCACGCGAGAAGATGTTTGCTCTGCCGGTGCCCATCGCGCCAACCGATGAGCAGGTCCGTATCGTTGCCGCGCTAGACGAGCACCTCTCTCGTGCTGATGCGGCTCTGTCGGCAGTTGTACAGCTGCGGTCACGTGTGGAGCGCCTTCGGGACGCGGCGCGCAATGAGCTTGTCCAGCGCGCACTCAAGGCGACGGATGGCGTGTCGCGCAGCACGGGGGACGTTGCGAATGTGCAGGGAGGCATTCAGAAGCAGCCCGCTCGCAAGGCTCCCGACGATGAGGGCGTTCCATTCCTTCGGGTCGCGAATGTCGGCAGGGGCACCCTCGACCTCGCCGACGTACACCGGATCCTGTTGAAGAGCACTGAAGAGCCCCGCGCCTTGCTGCGCAAGGGTGACCTCCTCGTCGTGGAGGGCAACGGCAGCCCTGAACAGATCGGACGCGCGGCCACCTGGGATGGATCCATCGCGCCGTGTACGCATCAGAACCACCTCATCCGCGTGCGCCCCGGCGACGAACTGGTGCCCGAGTTCCTCGAGCTCGTCTGGAACGCGCCTACGACGGTGGAGCAGCTGAAAATCGTCGCCAGCTCGACGTCCGGCCTGTACACGCTCAGCACGGGGAAGGTCAAGGCGGTACTGATCCCTGTACCCGATGTCGCGACTCAGCGGCGTCTCGTGGCTGATGCGCAGCGCCTGTTGGCCGCAGCGCAGCTCACGCTGAGTGCCTTGAAGCAGCTGACATCGCGCGGAGAGCTTCTCCAACGGGCCCTTCTTGCCGCCGCCACCGGCGGGAGGCTCACCCGTCAGCATCCGGCAGATGAACCGGCCGACCACCTGCTCAAGCGCATCGCTGAAGAGCAGGCGCTTGCCGCACCCATTGCGCGCCGCCGCCGCGCACGCACTGGTTTGGCTACCCCCGCAGCCGTGGAGACCGCGCCCGTCGAGGAGTCCGCATGACCAACGCCCAGCAGCTCGTTGCCAAGCTGTGGTCGTACTGCCACGTGCTCCGCGACGACGGCGTCTCCACTCTCGACTACGTCCAGCAGTTGACGTTCCTGCTGTTCCTGAAGATGGCCGACGAGCAGTCCCGGCCGCCCTACAACCGCCCGTCAGCGGTGCCGGCCGGGCTGGACTGGCAGTCGCTGCTCGGCCGCAGCGGCGACGACCTTGAGGCGCACTACATCCACATCCTCCGCGAGCTTGGGCAGCAGCCCGGCATCCTCGGCCAGATCTTCCGCAAGGCGCAGAACAAGATCCAGGATCCTGCCCGGCTTCGTCACCTCATCGTCAACCTCATCGACCGCGAGACGTGGTCGAGCCTCGACGCCGACGTGAAAGGGGACGCCTACGAAGGGCTCCTCGATCGCGGGGTTTCGGAGGGTGGCTATGGAGCCGGCCAGTATTTCACTCCGCGTCCGCTAATCCAGGCGATGATCGACTGCGTCCAGCCTTCCCCATCGGACACAGTGGTCGACCCCGCAGCCGGGACCGCGGGCTTCCTCATGGCCGCACACGAGTACGTAGTGCGGCATCACCCGCACCTCGACCCCGACGAGCGCCGACACCTTCGCACGGACTTCGCCGCAGGCTACGAACTGGTCGACGACACCGCTCGACTCGCCGCCATGAACATGGTCCTGCACGGCATCACCCAGCCGAGCGGGGACAGCCCCATCCGCACCGGTGATTCCCTCAAGGCCGACCCCGGCCGTCGCTGGTCCGTGGCGGCGACAAATCCGCCATTCGGACGCAAGAGTTCCGCCGTAGTGGTGACAGACGAGGGCGACACCGAGCGGGAGCAGTTGACCATCGTCCGGGACGACTTCTGGGCGACGACCAGCAACAAGCAACTGAACTTCGTCCAGCACATCCACACGATCCTCGACACCAACGGCCGCGCCGTAGTCGTGCTGCCGGACAACGTGCTCTTCGAAGGCGGCGCGGGGGAGACCATCCGGCGCAAGCTGTTGGCGACGTGCGACGTGCACACCATGCTGCGGCTGCCGACCGGCATCTTCTACGCCGGCGGCGTGAAGGCCAACGTGTTGTTCTTCGACAAGAAGCCGGCCGCCGAGGCGCCGTGGACCCGCGATCTGTGGATCTTCGACTTCCGTACCAATCAGCACTTCACGATGAAGACCAACCCACTGCGCCGGAGTCACCTCGACGAGTTCGTCGCGGCCTACCAACCGGGTGCGCGGCACGCGCGGGTGGAGTCTGAGCGGTTCCACCGGTTCTCCTACGAAGAGCTCATCGCTCGGGACAAGGCCAACCTCGACATCACCTGGCTCAAGGACGACTCGCTCGAGGACCCGGACAGCCTGCCGTCGCCCGACGTGCTCATCGCCGAGATCCAAGAGGAGATGGCGGCCATCCTCAAGCAGTTCGGTGAGATCGCCGTCGGGCTCGGCGTTGAGCCGCTGGAGCCCGCCGACATCGCGGAGTAGCACTTCAGTGCTACGGCTGCGGGCCTGAGCGGCTCGTGCCCGGGCGGTAGCCTCGCACCGGGCCGCAGACGACCCCGGATCTCTCACGCGTTGTCTGGTGAGTTGTCTGGAGGGTTGTCTGCACCCACCGGGCCTCTAGCTCAACTGGCAGAGCAGCGGACTTTTAATCCGCGGGTTGTGGGTTCGATCCCCACGGGGCCCACCTCGCTGGGCGCGCGTGTCGCCGTCGGGCAGGACCACCGTCGTCCCGCGGTCGAGTCAACGGTTGGCTGTCGACCTGGTCGGCGGTGTCGGGCGGGTGCGCCGCGACCCCCCGGGCTCCGGACTGGGAGAGGCGGGGCCAGCGGGAGGGCGCGGCCGTGTCCGAACGGTGCGCGGCCACGGCGCAGGCGCCCAGCAGCAGCAGCCAGCCCGCGAGGGGCAGCAGGCGCAGGAACGTGTCGGGCAGGCCGGTCAGGCCCTCTACGTGCCAGGCGTCGTTGGTCGCGAACAGGTAGACCCCTGCCCACGCCGGCCAGGTGCGCACCAGGCTGTCGCGCCGCACCACGGTCACCAGCAGCGGCAGCAGGTAGATGCTGTAGTTGGCCCACGAGAAGGACGACGCCAGCAGCGTGCCGAGCATCAGCAGCGGCACGACCTCCAGCGGGGCCTGCGGGCGGGACCGCCGGCGCCACGCCACCCAGCAGGCCAAGCCGAACGCTGCCACCCGCAGCCCCAGGTCCAGCGCCGGCGGCAACCCCAGCTGTACGGCGGCACCGTGCAGGGAGCGGTTGAACGGGGCCAGTTCGGGACGGTTGCCCCCGGCCAGCAGCGGCAGGACGTCGCCGAAGAACACGGCGCGGTCCGGCACGGTCAGCACCCCAACAGCGGTGAGCAGCACTCCGCTGGTGGCGGCTGCGAGCAGGGCCCGTCCCCGCCCCAGGAGGACGAGGGCGATCACGACCGGGGCCAGGGTGGGCTTGACCGCGCACACGGCACCGAGCAGGGCGCCGGCTGCGATGTCTCGGCGAGCCACGAGCAGTGCGATGACGCCGGCCTCGGCGAGCAGGAGGACGGTGTCGACGTTGCCCTGGTCCAGCAACCCGACCAGCGGCCGGCTGTTGGCGAGGACCAGCAACGCCCCGGGCAGGACGGGGGACGTCGCACGGATGCCGACCAGACGCAGCAGCAGCACCGTCGCGGCGGCCACGGCGGCCAGGCCGACCAGCACGACGACGACCAGCGCGCCACGGAACGGCAGCAGGCCCAGCGGCGCGAAGAGCCAGCCGGCCAGCGGGGGGTAGATGAACTCCAGGCGGGCGTCGTACAGCGGTCCGCCGGCGGCCAGGCTGGCGCCGCTGCGCCACAGGATCGCCAGGTCCGAGGCGGTCCCCGTGGACGAGCGCACCGCCAAGTGCAGCAGGGAGCCCACGGCCAGCGGCCACAGCACGACACGGACTGCCTGGCCCCACGCCGCGCGTCTCGGGCGTCCGGCCGGGTCGGGGCCCCCGAGCGGGCCGCGGCGATCGACGTCGGCGTCCGCCGGCACCGACGTGCCGGCACTGGCGGCCCAGGTCGTCCGCTGCATCGTCGCCTCCCTCCAGCCAGAACGACAGGACCCCTGCAGCAGCGCGAGGCCAGCCCGGGAGTGCCCAGAAGCTCCTGCGTGAACCGCCCGGGGGCGATCGAGGTCCGCGTGGGCTAGAGCAGCACGGCACGCCGGGCATGCCGCAGCTGCTAGTGGCGATCCGTGGCGACGGGGAAGACCCACCGGCGCCCCGGCCACTCGGAGACGCACCAGAGCTCTTCCCCGGGGCGGGACCAGGCCAGGTCCTCCGGCCCGCTCGGCAACACCCCCCGGTTGCGGTGCCAGGTGCCCGGGGCCGACGTACAGGTCCCCGGCGGACCCCCTGCCATTGCTCGCCGTGACGAACCAGGTGGACCCGTGCACGGCCACCCCCTGCATGCGGCGCGGTTGGTCCTCGTGGACCTCGAGCGGAACGCACAGGCCGTGGCCGTCGACGGTCGGGAGCCCCGTCCGGGGGTCGAGAGGGTAGCGCGCGAGCCGGGGCTGTCGATCGTCCTTGGCCCGGTACTCCCCGACGGCGAGCGTCGGGCGCCCCTCCAGTTCCCCGGTGGACAGACCCGCACCCCGAAGAGGGTGTCGGCGACCAGGAGGAGGTCACCGTGGACGGCGATGCCCCCGGCGTGCACGGGAACTGTGCCCATGGTCAGGACCCCGAGACGCCGGTGCGGCGCGACCAGCAGGACGTGCCCGTAACGAAGACCATCCGGGTGCGCCCGGTCGACGACCGAGATCCGGGAGCCCGGTGTGCGGAGCAGCCGGCCGCGCTTGGCGTACCAGCTCACAAGCAGCACCGTGTCGGACCGGGTGCTCGCCACACCCTGTGGCCACCACCCGGGGTCACTACGGTCCAGTTCGTCCCAGGTGAAGCCGTCACCCGCGGCCTCGCCCGGGACGAGGCACTGTTCGCCGGCGCGGTCGAGGTCGTCGAGGACGCCGTCGAGCCCGAGCCTCTGCAGTCGCGCGCTCAACCGGTCGACGAGGTCGGCCCGCGGCCGTGTCGCCTTCAGTGCGAACGGCGGTGCAGCGCGCATGCGGTGCATTCTCAACCGGCCCGTGCCGGTCGGCGTTCCGAGCAGGCGACGCGCACTCGGCACGAGTCCCCTCGGGTGGGCAGCCGGCCCCGCAACGCCTTGGCGCACCAACGCGGGAACGCTCTGCTCGACGACCAGCCGCTGGTCGCCAAGACGATCTCTCTCGTCGCGGGCACCACCGTCGCCTATGTCGGCAACCGGTTCTGGACCTACGGGGACCGGCCCCGTGGCCGACTCCGGCGGGAGTACTCGCTGTACATGGCGCTCAGCGCAGTCGCCCTCGTGATCTCGCTCGTCTGTCTGGCGGTCTCGCGCTGCGTCCTCGACCTCAGGAGCCCGGTCGCCGACAACGTCGCGGCCAACGTGGTGGGCCTCGCACTCGGCAGCCTCTTCCGCTTTCTGACCTACCGGCGGTACGTGTTCCCGGCTCAGCCCGCGACCTGATCGGCCTCGGTGCGGGAAGCCGGACCGCCCCCGGCCGTCAGCGGGGACGGAGCCGCCTGCGGGTGGCGTCGGAGGCTGCGTCGCCGCTCGCGTGCCCCGGCCACGCCGGATTCGTCCGGCCCGCGCACGGGTTTCCGCCGGCCCCGGAACTGACCCGTGCCCCATGCGGCGAGCAGGACCGAGATGGCGCCGATCGCCAGCCCGGCGACGTCGTCGAGGAGGTAGTGCCAGCCGAAGTAGATCGTCGCGACGACGGTCAGCCCGAAGAAACCCCAGAGCGCCGCGCGCACCGCGATCGAGCCGAGCGCGAACTGTCCGATGAGCGCGGCAGTGAAGATGATCGACACGTGCAGCGACGCGAAGGCGGCGATGCTGTTGAGTCGCTCGGTCCCCTGTGGGTCGCCGAGGACGATCAGGCGGGACAGCAGCAAGCTGTCCTGGAGTCGGGACACGCCGGTCTCGGGGAGGTCTGAGAACAGCTCCGGTTCCGCGTAGATCGGGCCTCTCGACGGCAGGACGTAGTAGCTGGCGGTACCGAGCGCCCAGTTGAGGCACAACGCCGTGACGTACCAGCAGGCGTGCCCGGCCCGACCCCGGAGGACGAGGGCGAGCCCCAGGGAGGCCGGCACGAAGATCAGGAACGCCAGGTAGAACCACGACAGGACGTGGGCGGCGATCCCGGTGCCGAGCAGGTCGTGCAGCACCTCGGCGGGCGCGACGCCTCCCGTGAGCGCCCGGTCGGTCCCTGCCAGCTCGTCGTCGACCAGGCCGGGCCTGAGGAGGGGCAGGTAGTGCTTGAGGTTCCGGTAGGCGACGTACGTGACGTAGAAGGCCACGAGCCCGACCAGGACCGGACGGAGCCGGCGCCAGGGCCAGCGTTCGCGAACGACGCTGAGGATCTCTGCCGGAACCGCTCTCGGTGAGCGGACGCGCACCAGGACGCGCGTCAGCACGTCGAGCGCGAGCAGCAGCACCGCGATCAACGGCAGCCGCACGTAGGTCGGGCCGAGGAACCCGTCCGGGTCGCGCAGCGGCAGACCGAGGACCACGGCGCAGACGACGGCCACGGCACCCGTGAGCAGGGCGACGGCGACGGCCATGCCGTAGGCGTGGCGGTCGCGAGGTCCACGGGCGGCGGGTTCGTCCATACGCGGCTATCTTCTCTGAATCGTCGGCCAGCACACGTCGACGTTCGAATCGCCTTCGAGGCCGCCCGAAACGGAGCGCTGTGAGGACGGTCAGTCTACCGGTCGAGGAGATCGCGCCACCTCGCCCACACGCTGGCCGGTGGTCGCCGGGCCCCGGCTGGGCCGTCGTCGGACTCTCCGCGGCCGTCCACCTGGCCCTGTGCTGGCTCTTCCGGGGCTTCCTGACCGACGACGCCTGGATCTCGGTCCGATATGCGGAGAACCTCGCGGCCGGCGAGGGATTCGTGTGGAACCCGGGCGGCCCGCGCGTCGAGGGCTTCAGCAACCCGTTGCTCGTCGCCGTGGAGGCGCTGGCCTCGTGGGCCGGCTGGTCCGCACCCGGGGCGGCGCGCCTCCTGGGCGTGGCGGCCGGCCTCGCCTGCGTGGTGCTCGTCTACGCCGCGGGCCGCCCCGTCGTGGGGGAGACCGCGGCCCGGATCGGGTCGGTGCTGACCGCCTGCAGCGCGCCCTTCGCCCTGTGGGCGGTCGGCGGCCTGGAGACACTGCTGGTGGCATTCGCCCTCACCGCGGGCACCCTCGAGGTCGCCCGACGGGACGGCGGCAGGGTCCTGCGCGCCGCCGCGGCGTTCGCCGTGCTGCCCTGGCTGCGCCCGGAGGGTCTCGCCGTTGCGGCTGCCGTGGTGGCGCTCGGCGAGGTCCCGGGCCTCTTCCGGGCGGCGACGCGCCGGCGCGCGTTCCGACGTGCCCTGCTGCTCGGGGGCATCCCGCTCGGCTCGCAGATCGCGCTCGAGGCCGTCCGGCTCGGGATCTACGGGCACCTGCTCCCCAACTCGGTGCTCTACAAGTCCGGCGCCGGCGACGGTTTCACCGTGCTGGACAAGTTCCTCGACCAGGCCCTGCTGCCGACGGTGCTGGCGGCGGTCGGTGTGCTGCTCCTGACCGGCAGGGCGCGCCTCCTCGCCGTTCCGCCGCTCGTCTACGGGCTGGGGTCCATCGGCACCCTCGACAGCGCGAACGCCTACAGCCGGTTCTTCATGCCGGTCTGGCCCCTGATCGCGCTGCTGGCGGCGGTCGTCGTCGGGTACGGCGTCACGGCCCTCGCCCGGCGCCGCCGCACGGTGAGCGCCGCCGCACTGGTCGTCGTCGCCGCCCTCCTGGTGCTGGCACTGCCTCCCGGCGACGTCCGGAGCGTGCACGCCATGCAGGACCGGTACACCGACTGCAGGGTCGGCGCCCGGGAGTCGGCCATCGACTGGTTGCTGACCACGCCGCCGGACACGTCCTTCGCCATCTCCGACGCCGGCCTGGTGCCGGCCCGCGCCGGGGGGCGGTTCGTCATCGACGACTTCTTCCTCAACGAGCCGCTCATCCAGGAGACCGGCCGGATCCCGTTCCGCGAGCGGGCAGACCTCGTGCACGGCCGCGCCCCGGACGTCCTCGTGCTCGCGAGCCGGGACGCCAGCCGGTTCGTCGGCTCCTACCCGACCGAGCAGGCGATCCACGACCACCCGGACATGGCGGAATACCGCCTCGCACACGTGGCGGTCGGGCAGGGTGCCTCCTGCCGGTACCACCTCATGGTGTTCCAGCGATGACCAGCGGGATGTGGACGCTGCCCAACGCCCTCACCGGACTCCGCCTGCTCGCCGTGCCGGTCTTCGGCGCGGTTCTGGTCGTGTCGGGAGACACCCCCCGGGGCCGGTGGATCGCACTTGCCCTGTTCATCGCTGCGTCGCTCACCGACGTCGCGGACGGCTGGCTCGCGCGGCATCGTGACCAGTGCACCGACTTCGGCGCCCTCCTCGACCCGATCGCCGACAAGGCCTTGATCGCCACGGCGCTGGTGTGCATGTCCGCCCGCGGCCTCGTCCCCTGGTGGGCGACCGTGCTGATCCTCGCCCGCGAGGCGGCCGTCACGGTCCTGCGACTGGCGGTCCTGCACCACGGTGTCATCCCGGCGAGCCGCGGCGGCAAGGCGAAGACGGCAGCGCAGACGACGCTGATCGTGCTCGCCCTGGCGGCACCCGGGTGGACGGAGGTCCTGACGGCCGTGGTGGTGACGACCGTCCTCTGGACGGTGGTCACCGGCCTGGACTACGGAGTGAAGGCAGCGGCGCTGACCCGGGCCCGGCCTCCTTCCCCGCAGCCGTCGGCGGCCCCTGGGCGGCAGGTGCCCCGCTGACCGCCGCCTCTGGCGCGGACGGAGGATCACAGGCTCGTCAGCAGGGCGGTGGTGGCGCCAGCTCCCGGGTCAGATCCGCACGCAACCACACCCGGTAGCCGCAGATCTCGGCGACGACCTGATAGCGCTCGTGCAGCAGGTCCCGCAGCCGCGACCCCTCGTCGATGCCCCACGCGTTCAGGCCGTTGATCTGGACGACCCACGACGGCGCATCGGGCCCCGCCAGGGTGGCCCGCAGCCGGGTCTGTTCGGGATCGAGCGTGCGCATCGCCGCGCTCCACAGGTGCGGGTACGACGACGGCATGTCCGCGGTCTCCAGGACGGAGGGGAGGCCGTATGCCACGAAGCCCGTGTCGCTCGCCGCCTTCGAGTCGGCCAGCCACTCGCCGGTCCGCTGGCTGGACCAGGCCGACGGGACGGTGGCGTAGATCACGTTCGAGGCCAGGGTGCCGACGAGAGCGGCGGCCGCGACCAGCCTGCAGCAGCCCCGCATCCAGGCGCCGGCGCGGGAGACGGACGGAGCGAGCGCGCCGGCGGCGAGGACGGCCGCCGGCGCGAGTTGCAGCAGGTAGGGCGGCCAGTACGCGCCACCCGACGCGATGCCCACGATCCCGAACCCGAGGAGCAGGGTGATGACCTTCCTCTCGGCCGACCCCTGCCGCAGGCCGCGGTGCGCGGTGAGGAGCCAGGTGACCACGACCGGCAGGAGGCCCGTGATCGATCCCAGGACCAGCAGCATCCCCGCCCGGCGGATCGAGTCGTCGGGACTCGTCGACCAGATGGCGTCGAACGCGGCACCACGGGAACCGACGAGGTCGTGCCAGGCGTCGGCCGGCTCGATCCGGGCGGCCGTCAGCCACAGCAGGGACATCGCACAGGGGATCAGGGCGCCCAGGAGGCCCCCGCCTCCGACGAGGAGGGCGCGCCGGCGGTCTGCGCCCTGGCTCCACCACGCGGACAACACCAGGCCGGCGAGGAGGAGCAGGCCCTCCAGCAGACTCTGCTTGACCAGCGGTGCGGCTGCGGCGGCCGCGCCCGCGGCGACCGCGCACCCGAACCGGCTCGTGGTGGAGTCGGCGTTCCATGCGGACAGAGCCAGCGCGAGCGCCGCCATCACGAGCGCAGCCCCGAACAGCTCGCCGTCCGCCTGCTCCGCCGCGAGCGCCGGCGAGCACATGATCCCGGCGGCCACCACGGCGGCCCACCGCCCGCCGACCGGCCCTCCCAGCAGCGTGCCCGCACGCCAGCCGGCGAGGACGAACAGCAGGACGAACGGGATGGCGAGGGCACGGATGGCCTGATCCCACTCGGTGAGCGACGCGACCTTGAAAATCAGCATGAGCAGCGGCGGGCGATCGACGAAGTAGTCGCCGTACAGGAACTCGCCGCCCGCGTGCCACTGCCGCGCCACCAGCAGGTAGCCCCCCTCGTCGTTCCGCAGCGGTCTCAGCACGTACGTCGCGCGGACGAGCACCACGACCAGGCAGATCGGGACGAGGAACTGCCGGGCCGAGCGCCCGGGGGATGGGGCGGGGCCGAGGTCCCGGTCCACAGGCGTGGCCACGCCCCATTCAACCGCGGACCACCGTGCCTCGACGCCCCGCACCGGCCACCGCCCCGGTCGCGACAGACCCGGTGTGGCAGGTCGCCCGGTCCTATGCTTCCCACGTGGCGAGCGGGTTGGCGGTGATGGCCGCGGTGGTGGTCGCCATCGTGCACATGGGCTTCCTGGCCTACATCGTGTTCGGCGGGTTCCTGGCGCTGCGCAGGCTGGCCTGGCTGTGGCCGAGCATGGCGGCGACCTCCTACTCGGCCTACGTGACGCTGGCCGACTTCACGTGTCCCCTCACCACTCTGGAGAAGTGGCTGCTCGAGGTCGGCGGCAGGGCGCCGTACGCGGGCAGCTTCATCGCGCACTACCTGCACGACGTCCTCTACCCGGCGCAGTACGAGACGGCGGCCTGGCTGACCGCGATGAGCGTCGCCCTCGTGTCCTACGCCGTCGTGCTCACACGGTGGCGGCGGCGGTCCGCCGTCTTCTGACAGGCGGTCCTCCACGGCCGCTCCTACGGCGACCCCGCCCAGACCGGCGGCGGTGTCGTCTTCCCGGGGATGTGCCCGATGCCCACCGTGGAATGGCGTGCGCGACAGGCCGGAATCGCGCGCCGAATCGGGACGACCGAGGCCTGATCCGAGAAAAGGCCAGCTCAGCGGTGTGTCGATGTCGACAAGGCGGCTGCTGACAGGTCGGTCATCGACCGTTCGGGTGCCCCGCACAACGATTTGGTGACGGGGCCGTGATGACGGTGTGAAAGCGCGTCGTCCGGCGCGTCGGGAGCCCTAGCTTTCGGCATGTCCGCGGCACTTCCCCAGCCGCGACGGAATGCACCGAGGAGCCCCTTGTGACCGCCCTGCTCGACCTGGCAACCCGCCCGTCGTCCCGTTCCGTGATCCCGGCAGAGGAGGAGCTCGACCTGGCCGCCCTGCTCCAGCTCTTCGAGGCCGGCGTGGACGGCGAGGCCGACGTGGACGGCGAGGACGGGACGACGCCGGTGCACGCCTCCCTGTGGTCGTCCGCTGTCTCGCTCCTCCGGTGGGCCCAGGGCTCCTCGCGTCGGGCCGCGAGCTGGGGCGCCGTCCCCGGTGGGTGGCAGTGATGCTGATCTGGCCGTTGGTCGCAGTGGTCGGTTTCGTGGTGCTGGCCGCGCTCGTCGTGGCCCTCGCGCAGAGCTCGACCGCGCAGTACGAGTTCGAGCGGAACCAGGTGCAGGGCCAGCGCCAGCAGGCGCCGGCCGAGGCGGCGGTCCCGGTGGCGGTGGGCGCGGCGGCGGTCGCCGGCGGTGCGGCAGTCCAGCCCCAGATAGCTGAGCCGGCCAACGCGGTGGCGCTGCAGCCGGTCCCGGCCAACGGCATGGCGGCTCACCCGGCGGGCCGGCAGGGCGGCGCGCAGGGCACCCCGCCGGCCTGGTGGCTGGTCGAGGAGCAGGAGGACGGCGCCCGCGAACGGGTGCTGGCGGGCCCGTTCGCCGACCCGATCGAGGCCGACTGGCTGGCGATGTCGGCACCGGGGGGTGCTGGCCGGGCCGTCTACGGCGTGCTGCGCTCCGACGGCCGGTTGATCCGCCGGCAGCTGCCGGCCGAGCGGGAGTGGCTCAGCGACCTCGGGGACCAGCTCGACCGGCTGCCCGAGGAGTGGGACGGGCCGCTGGCGGACGAGGACGAGCTCGTCTCGCTGGGGGTCGAGGTGACTGCGGCGCTGGTCGAGGCGGGGCTGCAGCTGCACGACTGCGCGGGGGAGGGTCCGGCCGGCGGCGTGTGCCTGACGCCCGAGCCCGGGCACCCGGGGGTGCTGGTCAGCTGGCACCAGCACGACCGGATGAGCCGCGACCACGTCCGCGGCGTCGCGGCGCAGGAGGCGGTGCAGCACACGATGAACGCCGCGATCGCCGAGTGCCTGCTGCAGCTGGGCTTCGACGTCCAGCCGTTCGGGGCGGCCGGGTGCTTCCTCGTGGCGGTCGACCCGCACTGAGCGACGGCGGCCCGGGGCGGCCACGCCCCGGGCCACTGTCACCCACCCGCCGCACGGCTGCGGCGGTCCCCCCCGGCCATGAAGGAACAGCGTGGGTCTCACCGTCACCACCGGCATCGCGGCGATGAACGCCTCCCGCGTGCTGGCGACGAACGACCAGGCGCTGCGCACGTCGCTGGAACGGCTCTCCTCGGGCTTCCGGGTCAACCGGGCCGCCGACGACGCCGCCGGGCTGACCCTCTCCGAGGGCCTGCGTTCCCGGATCGGGGGGACGACCCAGGCGCTCCGCAACGCCCGGGACGGCATCAGCGTCCTGCAGACCGCGGAGGGCGCGCTGCACGAGAGCGCCGCGATCCTGCAGCGCATGCGCGACCTCGCCGTCCGGGCGGCCAACGACGGGGCGGTGGACGCCGCCGGCAGGTCGGCCGTCCAGGCCGAGCTGAGCCAGCTCCGGGACGAGCTGGACCGGATCGCCGTCACCACCACCTCGCACGGCAACACCCTGCTGGACGGCACCTGGGACCGGGTCTTCCAGGTGGGCGCCCAGGTGGGCGAGACGATCGGGCTGCGCCTGGGCAGGGGCACGAACGCCGTCGCACTCGGCCTCGCGGACGTCGACGTCACCCGGGGCGAACCGGCGGTGCGGACGACCGCGGCGGTGGGCCCGGACGGCACAGACAGCCCCAGCGGCGCCGCGCTCGTGTTCGAGGGCGTGACCCTGGTGGCCGATGGCGTCGCCGCGCTCACCGGCACCATCTCGGTCGATGGGCGCACCCTCGACCTGGGAGCGGTGGCCCACCCCGATCCCGAGGGCGACGGCGTGACCAACGCCGAGGCCGTGGCCCACCTGAAGGCGGCCGCGCGGGCCGCCGGCTTCAGCTGGCCGCACGACCCGTTCCTGGACGACGGCGACGACCTGCTCTTCCGCGGCCCACTGCCCGCCGACGACGCGGCGGCGGGCGACCTGGCCGCGGCCACCCCGGTGTACACACCGGTGACCGGCGCGCCGCCGGTCACCGTGTGGACGGTCCCCGCCCTGCCCCCGGACAGCCCGGCGGCCGGTTCGCTCGTCCTCCTCGGCGCCGCCGCGGGCGGCCACGTCCCGCGGCTCACCGGCACGGTCTCCGTCGGCGGGCGGACCCTGGACCTGGGCCGGGTGTCCCTCGTCGACACCACCGGCGACCAGGGCGTCTCGCTCGCGGAGGCGCTGGAGCAGCTGGGCGCCGCGGCCCAGGCGGCCGGCCTCACCAGCGGGGACGACGCCTTCACGGCCGTCGGCGACGACCTCGTGTTCCGTGGTCCCGTGCCCGCCGACGACGCGACCGCGGAGGAGGTGCTGGCGGCCAGCCCGGTGTACCGCCCCGCCGTCGGCGCCCCGGCCGCGATCCGCGCCATCGACCAGGCGATCGGGCTGGTGTCCGCTCAGCGGGCGGAGCTGGAGGCCGTGCAGAACCGGCTCGAGCACACGATCAGCAGCCTGGGGGTGGCCCTGGAGAACGCCACGGCCGCCGAGTCGCGGATCCGGGACACCGACATGGCCCAGGAGAGGACCCTCTTCACCCGCGGCCAGGTGCTGACCCAGGCCGGCACCGCGATGCTCGCCCAGGCGAACCAGTCGGCGCAGCGCGTCCTGTCGCTGCTGCAGGTCTGACCCGGCGTCAGTCGGCGTCGGCCCAGGACTCGACGACCGAGACGTCGAGCGGGAAGTCGACCGGGAACGAGCCGAACAGCAGCCGGCCGGCCTCCGCCGCGGCCTGGTGCACCGCCGCGGTCACCTCGTCGGCGAGGTCGGCGGGGGTGTGCACCACGACCTCGTCGTGCAGGAAGAACACCAGGTGCGGGCGGTCGGTGAGCCCGCCGGCGTCCCCGAGCTGCCAGAGCCGGTTGCGCAGGTCGGCCAGCCAGCACAGCGCCCACTCCGCACCCGTGCCCTGGACGACGAAGTTGCGGGTGAACCGGCCCCACGCGCGACGGTCGCGGGCCCGGTCCTCCGGCGACACATCGTCATCTGACGGTTCCAGGGAGCGCTCGGCCCACGCGCCGGTCGGCGGGGGAGAGCCGCGTCCGAGCAGGGTGTGCACGACCTCGCCCCGCTCGCCGGCCCGGGCGGCCTCCTCGACCAGGCCGATGGCCCGCGGGTAACGGCGCGCCAGCCGAGGGAGCATCCGCCCGCTCTCGCCCCGGGTGCCGCCGTACATCGCGCCGAGCATGCCCAGCTTCGCGTCGCTGCGGCTCGGCACGGCGCCGCTGTCGACCATCGCCTGGTACAGGTCCGCCGCACGGGCGGTCTCGGCCATCGCCGTGTCGCCGCTCATCCCGGCGAGCACCCGTGGTTCCAGCTGGGAGACGTCCGCAACGACGAACCGCCAGCCGGCGTCGGCGACGGCCGCCGGCCGGATCTGCACCGGCACCGACAGCGCGCCTCCGCCGGAGGACGCCCACCGGCCGGTCACGACCCCACCGGGCAGGTAGGTGGGGCGGAACCGGCCGTCGCGCACCCAGCTGTCCAGCCAGGCCCAGCCGTTCGCCGCGAGCAGCCGGGCCAGCTTCTTGTACTCCAGCAGGGGCGGGATGCCGGGGTGGTCCAGCTGCTCCAGCGTCCAGGACCGGGTGTCGGCCACCGGCAGCCCGGCGGTCTGCAGCGCCCGCAGCAGCTCGCCGGGGGAGTCCGGGTTCAGCTGCGGCGCCCCCAAGGCCGTGCGGATCTCCGGCACCAGCCGTTCCAGCTCCGCCGGCCGCTGCCCCCGCAGTGGCCGTGGGCCCATCAGCTCGGTCAGCAGCCGGTCGTGGACGTCGGCGCGCCAGGGCAGCCCGGCGTGCGTCATCTCCGCGGCCACCAGCGCACCCGAGGACTCCGCGGCGAGCAGCAGGGCCAGCCGGCCGCGGTGCGGCGATGCGGCCAGGGCCGCCTGCTGCCGGCCGTGCTCGGCGCCCGGGTCGAGCCGGTCGGCCAGGTCGTCGAGGGCGAAGAGGGCGTGGTCCTCGGCAGCGACCGGCGCGAGCGCGTCCCAAGCCGCGGCGTCGTCCCCGGCGAGGAACGCCTGGTCGACGAAAGGGGAGTGGCGCAGCAGCGCCCGGCTCAACCGCAGGTCGGAGCAGCGCTCGACCCGCACCCCGGCCGCCAGCAGCCCCGGGTACCAGCGGGTGGTGTCGTCCCAGACCCAGCGGGTCCGTGCGCGCTGCCGGACGAACCCGGGCAGCTCCTCCTCCGGGAGCCGCACCGGTGCACCGGCGCCGGCGAGGGCATGCGCCTCCACCTGACCGGGCGCCGGGCGGACCAGCAGCACCCGCTCCGGGACGCCGCCGTCCTGGACCGGACTGCCCGAGGTCACCGCGGCAGTGTGCTGGACGGGTACGACGCGATCGCTCAGCTGCCGTGCTGGCAGGCCGGGCAGAGTCCGGTGTCGTCCGGCACGTCCTCCACCGGCACCACCTGGACGTACGCGCCGCACAGGGCCGGCACGTCCTCGTGCGACTCCAGTGCCGGACGCCCGACGGCCGCGTCGACCGCGTGCAGCGGCCCGGCCAGCTTCTCGCCCACCGGGTCCTCCGCCGTCCGCCGGGCCCGCCCGATCACGTTCGCCATGTCCTCCACTCTCCCTCACCTGCGGCTGGCGGGCTCGGCCGGCGCATGGGACGGACCGGTCCCGGGCAGGGACCAGGAGCGTCCCAGCCCCGGACGCCGCACCGCCGCACGCCAGGAGTCCCCGATGCCCCGATCGATCGCCGACCAGACCGTCGAGGAGCTCGGCGGGCCGGGCAGCGTCCTCGCCCGCCAGCGGGACGACCACGAGCAGCTGGACCGGCTGCTGCACGAGCTGGACGGCACCACCGGCACCGAGCAGGCGCAGCTGCTGCGCCGGATCGACCGGCTGGTCTTCAGCCACGCCTTCGCCGAGGAGACCGTGCTCTGGCCGGTGATCCGGCGGGTGCTGCCCGATGGTGACGCGCTGACCCGCCAAGTCGAGGAGGAGCACCAGGAGGTCAACGAACTGGTCAGCGAGCTGGAGACCCTCCCGCACGACGACCCGCGCCGGGCTGCCGCGCTGTCCCGCCTGGTGGAGGTGCTGCGCGAGGACGTCCGGGACGAGGAGGACGTGCTGTTCCCCCGCCTGCAGGAGGCCCTGGACGCCGACGCGCTGCGCCGGCTCGGCCGGCAGTGGCAGCTGGCCCGGCTGGTCTCGCCGACCCGGCCGCACCCGACGGTGTCCCGCCGTCCACCGGGCAACGCCCTCTCCGGGCTGCCGCTGACCGTGCTCGACCGCACCCGCGACCTGGTCGACGCGGGCGTGCAGCACGCCCCCGCCCGGATCGCCCCGGCCGGCCAGGCGGTCAGCCGCGGGCTGGCCACGGTCGCTGGCTGGGTGGAGCGGGTGCCGCTGGCCCGCCGCGGTGACGACGGCCAGTCGACCAGCCGATGAGAGACGTCGCCGGCCTCGTGGTCTGATCGCAGGGACACGGTCGGCACCGCCGCCGGCCGACGACGCGAGGGAGTCGCATGTCCGGCAGCTCAGGCGAGGTCCAGCTCGAGGTCACCGACGGCGTCGCCGTCGTCACGCTCAACGCCCCGGAACGCCGCAACGCGCTCACCCCCGCGATGGCGGCCGAGCTGATCGCGACGTTCGACGAGGTCGACGGCCGGGACGACGTCGGCGCCCTCCTGGTGCAGGCGGTCGGGAAGTCGTTCTGCGCCGGCGGGGACGTGCAGACCCTGACCGACGCCGGCCGCGACCCGGCGGCGCCCGAGGCCTACGCCGGGATGGGGGCCATCTACGACTCCTTCTACCGGCTCGGCCAGGTGCGGGTCCCGACGATCGCCGCCGTCCGCGGCTCGGCGGTGGGCGCCGGGATGAACATGCTGCTCGCCGCCGACCTGCGGATCGTCGCCCGGGACGCCCGGCTGATCTGCGGCTTCCTCAAGCGCGGCATCCACCCCGGCGGCGGGCACTTCGTGCTGCTGTCCCGGCTGATCGGGCGCGAGGCGGCCGCAGCAATGGCGCTGTTCGGCGAGGAGCTGGACGGCGAGGCAGCGGTGCGGCTCGGCCTGGCCTGGGAGACCCACGACGACGACGCCGTCGAGGGCCGCGCCCGGGAGCTGGCCGCCCGGGTGGCCCGGGACCCGGCCCTGGCCCGGCTGGCGGTCGGCAACTTCCGCAAGGAGACCGGCCCGCCCGGGGTCAGCTGGGAGATCGCCACCCAGTTCGAGCGGCCCGCCCAGATGTGGTCGATGCGCCGGCCGACCGACTGAGGACGCACGACGGCCCCCGGTCCAGCTGGACCGGGGGCCGTCGTGGACCCGCAGGGTGCGATCAGGTGGTCTGCTGACGCTTCGGCTCGTCCCGGGCGTCCAGCTGGATCTCCTTCTCCGCGCGCGGCACGCCGTCCTTCAGCTCCTTGCTCCGCTCCACCTCGGAGTCGAGCTCGATGCCGAACAGCAGCGCCAGGTTGATCAGCCAGAACCAGATCAGGAAGATCACCACGCCGGCCAGCGCCCCGTAGGTGGCGTTGTAGCTGCTGAAGTTCGCCACGTAGAAGGCGAACAGCGCGGAGGCGACGACCGCCACCAGGATGGCCACGCCGGCGCCGGGGCTGACGAACCTGAACCCGCGCAGCTCGGCGTTCGGGGTGGCGTAGTAGAGGACGGCGATCATCAGCGCCAGCAGCACCAGGATGACCGGCCACTTCACCCAGGTCCACACGGTCAGCGCGGTGTCGCCCAGGCCGATCGCCTGGCCGACGGCGTCGACCACCGGGCCGCTGAGCACCAGCATCGCAAGGATCAGCGCGGCGAACAGGATGCCGATCAGCGTGACCAGCAGCTGCAGCGGCTTGAGCTTCCAGATCTTGCGGCCCTCGCGGGTCTCGTAGACCACGTTCGCCGCCCGGGTGAAGGCGCCGACGTAGCCCGACGCCGTCCAGATGGCACCCAGCAGGCCGAGGACCAGACCCAAGCCGGCCGCGGTGGGGCTGCCGGCGACCTGCTCGATCACCGGGTTCAGCGTGTCCGCCGCAGACTCCGGCACGACCTCGGTGAGCGCGGTGGTGAGCTGCTCCGGATCGGTGAGCAGACCGACGATCGACGCCAGGGCGGTCAGGGCAGGGAACAGGGCCAGCACGCCGTAGTACGTCAGGCTGGCCGCCCAGTCGGTCAGCCCGTCCTCGCTGAACTCCTTGGCCGTGCGCTTCAGGGTCGCGCCGGTGCCCGTGTCGGTGTCTGCACCGGTGGGCGCGAAGTCGGCCCGCTCGTGCGTGATGTTGTCGTCCCCGGGAGCGATGTCCCGCTCCGGGTCGTGCTGCGCAGTGTCGCTGCGCGCCCCCTCGCGGGGGTCGCGCGCACTGGCTCCGGCCATTCGTGGCCTCCGGGGTGTGGCGCCGTCATTGTCGAGCGGTGGGTGCCCCGGCCCGGCCCCCGGCACTCCTCCGGCGGGAGAGAATCCGACACCGGGCGGTCCCGGGTGCCGCGACGGCCGCCCTCGGCGGCTGGTCGGTCCACCCCCCACGGCCCGTGCGAGCAGCGTCACAACTCATTCGGGTGAATTCCGGGTGTCCAGGGGTTCGGAGCGCGCCGGACCGGGCAGTGGACGCCGGACGGAAGTCGCCGGGCGCGTCCCGGCGAGTCTCGAAGAGAAGCATGGAGAGCTACAGATGGTGTTCTGGCCGGCACTGAGCCTGATCGGGTTCCTGGTCCTGACGGCCCTGGTGATCGCGATGGGCACGCAGTCCACGGCGCGGTACGAGGCGGAGAAGCGCGCAGCCTCCGGTGCGCGCGGACGGCACGCGACCGGGGAGCACCGGTCCAAGTTGTCGGCGAACGCCGTCTCCTGACCTGGCCGGCGCCCGACCGGCGCCGATGAACTGCCCGACCACGGCGGTCCTCCTCCCGGAGGGCCGCCGTCGTCGCGTTCAGTACCAGGCGCTGCGCATCTCCAGCACCGTGGTGTCCAGCGACGCCAGCAGGGCCAGCTGCGGGCCCACCTTGGGCAGCTCCCAGCGCTGGAAGTAGCGCGCGGCCTGGCGCTTGCCGGTGTAGAAGTCGCCGTCGCGGCCCTCGGTGGCCAGGGCCTGCTCCAGCCACAGCCAGCCGACGACGACGTGGCCGGCCGCCTCCAGGTAGACGCTGGCGTTGGCCAGCGCCACCTGCGGGTCGCCCTGGCCCCACAGGGTCGCGGTGACCGCGCCGAGCTGCTGCACCAGGCCGTCGAGCTGCTCGCCCAGGTCGGCCCACTGCGTGCCGGCCGCCCGGGCGGTGGTCGCCGCGATCGTCTCGCCCAGCAGGCTCAGGCCCGCCCCGCCGGACATGACGACCTTGCGGCCCAGCAGGTCCAGCGCCTGGACGCCGTGGGTGCCCTCGTGGATCGGGTTGAGCCGGTTGTCCCGGTAGAACTGCTCCACCGGGTAGTCGCGGGTGTACCCGTAGCCGCCGTGCACCTGGATGGCCAGGTCGTCGGCGGCCAGGCACCACTGCGAGGGCCAGCTCTTGGCGACCGGGGTGAGCATCTCCAGCAGCAGGTGCGCCCGCTGCCGGTCGGCCTCGTCCTCGGCGGTGCGTTCCTCGTCGACCAGTCGGGCGCAGTACAGGCCCAGCGCCAGCCCGCCCTCGACGTAGGACTTGCCGGCCAGCAGCATCCGCCGCACGTCCGGGTGCTCGATGATCGGCACCGGCGGCGTCGCCGGGTCCTTGCCGGACAGCGGCCGGCCCTGGGTGCGGTCGCGGGCGTAGTCGACGGCGTGCAGGTACCCGGTGTAGCCCAGCCCGGTGGCGCCCATCCCGACGCCGATCCGCGCCTCGTTCATCATGTGGAACATGTAGGTCAGTCCGCGGTGCTGCTCGCCGACCAGGAAGCCGACGGCGCCGGGCTGCCCGCCGGGGGTGTGCACGCCCTCGCCGAAGTTCAGCAGGGTGTTCGTCGTCCCGCGGTAGCCCATCTTGTGGTTCAGGCCGGCCAGCACGACGTCGTTCCGCTCGCCGAGCGACCCGTCCTCGCCGACCAGGAACTTGGGCACGATGAACAGTGAGATGCCCTTCACCCCGGCCGGGCCCCCGGGCACCTTGGCCAGCACCAGGTGGACGATGTTCTCGGTCAGCTCGTGGTCCCCGGCCGAGATCCACATCTTGTTGCCGGTCAGCCGGTAGCTGCCGTCGTCGGCGCGGACGGCGCGGGTGGTGATGTCGGCCAGCGACGACCCGGCCTGCGGCTCCGACAGCGCCATCGTGCCGAACCAGCGACCCTCGGCCATCGGCGGCACGTAGGTCTGCACCTGCTCCGGCGTGCCGTGGGCGACCAGCAGGTTCGCGTTGGCCATCGTCAGGAACGGATAGGCCGAGGTGCCGATGTTGGCGGCCTGGAACCACACGTGCACCGCCTGGTTCACCACCGCCGGCAACTGGAGCCCACCGAGCTCCTCGGGCAGCGCGGCGGCGGTCATCCCCGCCTCGGCGAAGACCCGCAGCGCCGCCGCCACCTCCGGGATCAGCACGACCTTGCCGTCGACGACGTGCGGCTCGTTCTCGTCGGCCTTGCGGTTGTGCGGGGCGAACTGCTCGGTGGCGATCTGCTCGGCCAGCTCCAGGACGGCGTCGAACGTCTCCCGCGAGTGCTCGGCGAACCGCTCCCGCTTGGTCAGGGTCTCGACCTGCAGCCACTCGTGCAGCAGGAACTCGAGGTCACGGGGGGACAGGACGAGCGACGAGCGCACGGGGGCTCCTTGACGACGGCGGTGTCGGCGGGGCGGATGGTCGACCCCCTGCCAGGTTAGGCGTCCGCCGGTGGTCGCCGATGGTGCTCGGTGACCAGCCTTCGGCGGTCGGCGTGCAGCGTGTCGCACTGTCCGGGGTTGGGCGCCCGACGGGCCCGGGTAGGGCCGCGCCATGCCCCTACCCAAGTTCCTGAGCCAGGTGGCCGGTCTGGCCACCCAGGCCGGCAGTGGTGCGCTCTCGCAGCTCCAGCACGTCCGCATCCCCGGCATCGGTCAGGCGTCGGTGACCGACGACCCCGACACGGCCGCCCGGCGCTGGCGGGCCGTCACCGTGCTCACCGACCCCGACGAGCTGCGGACGGCGACGCCGGCGCCGCTGGTGCGGTTCGGCGACCGGGTGGAGGTCCGGGTGACCCCGGCCCCGGGCGAGCGCGGAGCCGAGCTGGCCGCCCGCTTCCGTGAACCGGTGGGCGAGGACGAGGTCGGCGAGCTCCGCGCAGCGCTGCGGGAGGCCAAGCAGCGGATCGAGACCGGCGAGGTGCTCCGGAACGAGCCGCAGCCGCACGGTCACCGCAAGCAGACCCCGCAGGGCGGGGTCCTCGACGGGATGGTCGAGCGAGCACCGAAGGAGGGCGTGCTGTGAAGGCCGCGACCTGGACCGGCGTCAACGAGGTCTCCGTCGAGGAGGTGCCCGAGCCGCAGCTGCTCAACGACCACGACGTGATCCTGAAGGTCACGCAGTCGGTGACCTGCGGGTCGGACCTGCACCTGCTGGGTGGCTACATCCCCTTCATGCGGGCCGGCGACGTGCTGGGCCACGAGTTCATCGGCGAGATCGTCGAGGTCGGGTCAGCGGTGCGGCACCGCAAGGTCGGCGACCGGGTGGTCGGCGCCCCGTTCGCCGCCTGCGGGAACTGCTGGTACTGCAAGCAGGAGCAGTACTCGCTCTGCGACAACGGCAACGCGAACCCGGGGATCACCGAGGGCCTGTGGGGGCAGAGCCCCGGCGGCTGCCTCGGCTACTCCCACGCCATGGGCGGCTACGCCGGCAGCCACGCGGAGTACATCCGCGTGCCCTACGCCGACGTCGGCACCTTCGTCGTCCCCGAGGGCATCTCCGACACCCGGGCGCTGTTCGCCTCCGACGCGGCCTCGACCGGCTGGATGGGCGCCGACCTGGCCGGCACGAAGCCCGGCGACGTCGTGGCCGTGTGGGGCGCTGGCGGCGTCGGCCAGATGGCGGCCCGGGCCGCGATGCTGCTCGGCGCGGAGCAGGTGGTCGTCGTCGACCGCTTCCCCGAGCGGCTGCAGCAGGTCCGGGAGCACGTGGGCGCCGAGACCATCGACTACTCGAGCACCGACGTCCTCGCCGAGCTGCGCGAACGGACCGGTGGCCGCGGGCCCGACGTCTGCATCGAGGCGGTCGGCATGGAGGCGCACAGCTCCGGCGCCGCAGGGGTCTACGACCAGGTCAAGCAGCAGCTGCGGCTGCAGACCGACCGGCCCACCGCCCTCCGGGAGGCGGTCATGGCCTGCCGCAAGGGCGGGAGCATCTTCACCCTCGGGGTCTTCGCCGCGATGGTGGACAAGTTCCCGCTGGGTGCGTTGATGAACAAGGGCATCACCCTCCGCGGGGCACAGGTGCACGCCCAGCGCTACATCCCCGAGCTGCTCGAGCGGATGGAGCGGGGCGAGCTGACCACCGAGCACCTGGCCACCCACGTCCTGCCGCTGAGCGAGGCGCCCCGCGGCTACCAGATGTTCAAGGACAAGGAGGACGGCTGCGTGCGCGCCGTCTTCACCCCCGGCAGCTGACGAGCCCGTCCCCGGCCGTGCCAGGCTGGGGGCGAGCCCGGCACCGGGCTCCCGGACGAGCACGCCGTACCCGGACAGCGACAAGACGGCGTACCAGGAGGCCCCGGTGTACTGGCTCGTCCTCGTCCTCTCCGGCGTGCTCGAAGCCGTCTGGGCCACCGCCCTCGGCCGGTCGGAGGGGTTCACCCGGCTGGCGCCGACCGTCGTCTTCGCGGTCGGCCTCGCCGGGAGCATGGCCGGGCTGGCCTACGCGATGCGCGGCCTGCCCATCGGCACCGCGTACGCCGTCTGGGTCGGCATCGGTGCGGCGCTGACCGCCGGCTGGGCGATGTGGTCGGGGGAGGAGCCGGTCTCCGTCGTCCGCGTGCTGTTGCTGGCCGGGATCGTCGGCTGCGTCGTCGGGCTCAAGCTCACCCACTGACCGCCCTGCACGTACTACGGGCGCTGTGCACGTGCCGCAGCACGTGCACAGCGCCCGTAGTCGGTGTGACGAGCGGTCAGCGCCGGTCGCGCGCCCCGTCGGGCAGGTGGTCGGCCGGGACGCTGTCCAGCCCGGTCGGCTGGTCCGCGGCCGCCTCGTGCCGACCCCCGGCGGACGTCGGCGCACCCACCCCGTCGTCGTCCAGACGCCGGTCGGTGCGGTCGGCGTCGTCGACCGGCGGCTCCACCGACGTCGGCGCCGCGACCCCGGCCGCGTGCGCCGCTGCCGTGTTCGGGTCGTCGGTGACCTCCCGGGCGCCGGCCTGCTGGGCCTGGATGCCGGACTGGGTCCGCAGCTCCAGCTGGGGCAGGAAGAGCAGCACGAAGAAGCCCAGCGCGACCACGCCGGCGGCGATCAGGAACACCATGTCGATCGAGTCGGCGAAACCGGCCTTGAACGGCAGGGCGACGGCGCTGGGCAGCTCCTGGATGAAGGAGGTGCCCGACAGGTCGGCCGCGTTGCCGGCTGCCGCCTGCAGCTGCGGGGCCAGTGCCGGGTCGGCGGCAGCGGCGGCGGAGACCTCGTTGCCGATGTCGGTGGGCAGCCGGGTGAACAGCACGGAGAGGAAGACCGCCGTCCCCAGGGTGCCGCCCATCTGCCGGAAGAACGTCACCGACGAGGTGGCGACGCCGATCTCCCGCGGGCTGACCGCGTTCTGCACCGCCAGGATGACCGGCTGGAAGTTGAAGCCCAGGCCCAGCCCCATCAGCGTCATGAAGGGGAACATCGCCCACACCGAGGTGTCCGCGCCGACGATGACCGACAGCGACACCAGTGCGGTGACGATGAAGACCACGCCGACCAGTGGGAACGGCTTGTACACGCTGGTCCGGGCGATGACCTGGCCGGCGATGATCGAGCCGGCCATGATCCCCATGACCAGCGGGATCATCTGCAGCCCGGCCTGGGTGGGGCTGGAGCCGAGCACGATCTGCAGATACTGGGGCAGCAGCAGGATGCCGCCGAACATGCCGGCGCCCAGCACGATGCTGCTGAGGCTGGTCACCGCGAACGTCCGGTTGGCGAACATCCGCAACGGCAGCAGCGCGTCGTCCTCGTAGACCCGTTCGGCGAGCACGAAGAGCACGAAGCCGACGGCGGAGAGGGCGTAGCAGACCAGCGCGCCGGTGCTGTCCCAGCCCCAGGTGCGGCCCTGCTCGGCGACGATCAGCAGCGGCACCAGGAAGGTGATCAGGGCCAGGGCGCCGGGGAAGTCGATGCGGTGCTCGCGCTTGGTGTGCGGCAGGTGCAGCACCTTGAAGACGACGGCGAACGCGAGGATGCCGAGCGGCACGTTGACGTAGAAGATCCACCGCCAGCCGGTGATGCCCAGGATCGCGGACTGGCCGGCGAAGAAGCCGCCGATCACCGGGCCGAGCACGCTGGAGGTGCCGAAGACGGCCATGAAGTACCCCTGGTACTTCGAGCGCTCCCGCGGCGGCACGATGTCGGCGATGATCGCCAGCGCCAGGGACATCAGCCCACCGGCACCGATGCCCTGGATCGCCCGGTAGACGGCCAGCTGGTACATCGTGTCGGCCAGACCGCAGAGCATCGAGCCGATGACGAAGACGGCGATCGCGAACAGGTAGAACGGCCGGCGGCCGTACATGTCGCTCAACTTGCCGTAGAGCGGCGTGGTGATCGTCGAGGTGATCAGGAACGCGGTGGTCGCCCACGCCTGCAGGTCGTAGCCGTCCAGGTCGTCGGCGATCGTGCGGATCGCCGTGGACACCACGGTCTGGTCCAGCGCGGCGAGGAACATGCCGAGCAGGAGGCCGCCCAGGATCGTCATGATCTGGCGGTGGGTGAACACCCCGGTGGCGTCGGGCGCCGCCGCGGCGGCCCGGGCGTTGCGGCGTTCGGCGCCCGTCGCGCGGTCGCTGGTCTGGGTCATCGGTCCTTCTTCTTCTCGCTGTCGTCTCCGGCGCTGCCAGCAGGGGCGCCGGGGGTCGGGAGGTGGTCGGTGAGGTCCTGGACGAACCGCTGCAGCGCGGCGGTGAAGGAGTCGAGCTCGGCCGGGGTCCAGCCGGCGGTGGCCTGCGCCAGGTGGGCGTTGCGCTCCTCGCGCAGCCGCTCCAGGGCGGCCTCGCCGGCGGGAGTCACGATGAGCCGGCTGGCCCGGCCGTCCCGCTCGTCGGCGACCCGGCGCACCAGCCCCTGGTCGACGAGCAGGGTGACGTGCCGGCTGACCGTCGAGGGGTCGGCGTGCACCATCTCGGCGAGCGCGCCCTGCCGGAGCGGGCCCAGCCGGGTCAGTGGGAACAGCAGCACGTGCGCCGCCCGCTCCCGGGCGTCGGGGCCGGAGTCGTCGGTGGCCAGTGCCTTGAGCGCGTGCATCACCCGCATCAGGCGGCCGAGCTCGTCGCCGAGGGCCACCCTCTGGTCCGGGTGGCGGGCAAGGTCGGTCATCAGTGCTCCGGGGGATCGCGGCGGGTCTGCGCAGCGCGACGGTGCGCCGGAGGAACCGTTGCACCGTACAATCCGTTGCGCGATGCACGCAACCAGTTGCAAGCTGCACGGAGTGTGACGCCTGCGACCGTGGCCGGGGAGGTGAGACCCTGGGTGGTCGTCCCCCCTCTCCAAGGAACTGCGAGCACCCCCGTGACCACCCCGCACGACGACCTCCGGTCCCGGCTGTCCGCACTCACCCTCGCCGACGAGCACCGGCTCCGCCGACGGCTCGACGGCACCCGGCGCACCAAGGACCCGGCCGCCCGGGCTCGCCAGCACGAGCAGATCGCCGCGGACGTCGCCGCCGCCGAGGAGCGCATCGCCCGCCGTCGCGCCGCCGTCCCGGTGGTCAGCTACCCGGAGGAGCTGCCGGTCAGCCAGCGCCGCGAGGACATCGCCGCCGCGCTCCGCGACTCCCAGGTGGTCGTGGTGGCCGGCGAGACCGGCTCGGGCAAGACCACCCAGCTGCCGAAGATCCTGCTCGAGCTGGGCCGCGGGGTGCGCGGTCGGATCGGGCACACCCAGCCGCGGCGGCTGGCCGCCCGCACGGTGGCCGAGCGGATCGCCGAGGAGATCGGCTCCCCGCTGGGCGAGACCGTCGGCTGGAAGGTCCGGTTCACCGACGAGGTCGGCGACAAGACCCTGGTCAAGCTGATGACCGACGGCGTCCTGCTGGCCGAGGTGCAGCGCGACCGGATGCTGCGCCAGTACGACACGATCATCATCGACGAGGCCCACGAGCGGAGCCTCAACATCGACTTCCTGCTGGGCTACCTGGCCCGGCTGCTGCCCCGCCGTCCGGACCTGAAGCTGGTCATCACCTCGGCGACCATCGACGTCGACCGGATCGCCAAGCACTTCTCCGGCCACTCCCACCACCAAAATGGCCATTTTGGTGGTGGCGAGCGGGACGGCGCAGAGGTGCCGGTGGTCGAGGTCAGCGGGCGGACCTACCCGGTCGAGGTGCGCTACCGGCCGGTGATCGACCCGGACGACCCCGAGGCCGACCCGGACCGGGACCAGGTCTCGGCGATCGTCGACGCCTGCGCCGAGCTGGTCGCCGAGGGGCCGGGCGACGTGCTGGTCTTCCTGGCCGGTGAGCGCGAGATCCGGGACACCGCCGAGGCGCTGGGTGGGACGACGGAGCGCAACGGCACGCCCATCGACGTCCTGCCGCTCTACTCGCGGCTGTCGGCCGCAGACCAGCACAAGGTCTTCCAGGCGCACACCGGCCGCCGGATCGTGCTGGCCACCAACGTCGCCGAGACGTCACTGACGGTGCCGGGCATCAAGTACGTCGTCGACCCGGGCACCGCGCGGATCTCCCGGTACAGCCATCGGACGAAGGTGCAGCGGCTGCCGATCGAGTCGGTCAGCCAGGCCTCGGCCCGGCAGCGCTCCGGCCGGTGCGGGCGCACCAGCGAGGGCATCGCGATCCGGCTGTACACCGAGGACGACTTCGACGCACGGCCGGAGTACACCGACCCGGAGATCCTGCGCACCAACCTGGCCTCGGTGCTGCTGCAGATGGCCTCGCTCGACCTGGGCGACATCGCCGACTTCCCGTTCATCGACCCCCCGGACCGCCGGGCGGTCGCCGACGGTCTCGCCCTGCTGCAGGAGCTCGGCGCCCTCGACGGCGACGGGAAGCTCACCGAGACCGGGCGGGCGCTGGCCGCCCTGCCGCTGGACCCTCGGATCGCCCGGATGGTCGTGGAGGCCGACCGGCGCGGGGTGCTGGAGGAGGTGCTGGTCATCGCCGCCGGCCTCACCGTGCAGGACGTGCGGGAGCGCCCGGCCGAACACCAACAGGCCGCCGACGAGCTGCACAAGCGGTTCGCCGACGAGAACTCCGACTTCCTCGCCCTGCTGAACCTGTGGAGCTACCTGGCGGAGCGGGCCGAGGTGCTGTCCGGCAACCAGTTCCGGCGGACCGTGAAGAAGGAGTTCCTGCACTACCTGCGGATCCGGGAGTGGCAGGACCTGCACGGTCAGCTGCGCAGCACCGCCCGCCGGCTGGGCATGACCACCGGCTCGCTGGCCCCGGCGCCCGACGAGCGTGGTGTCACCGCGTCGCTGCTGGCCGGGCTGCTCTCCCAGGTCGGGATGCAGGCCGAGCCGGTCAAGGACCGCAGCGGCAAGCCCGGCCGGCCGGGCCGGGAGTACCTGGGCACCCGCAACACCCGGTTCGTGATCGCCCCGGGCACGCCGCTGGCCAAGAAGCCGCCGCGCTGGGTGGTCGCCGCCGAGCTGGTCGAGACCAGCCGGCTCTTCGCCCGCACCGTGGCCCGGGTGGAGCCGGAGGTGGTCGAGCGGCTGGCCGACCACCTGGTGAACCGGCAGTACAGCGAGCCGCGGTGGGACGCGAAGCGCGGCTCGGTCGTCGCCACCGAGCGGGTCACCCTCTACGGCCTGCCGCTGGTGGTGGGCCGGCGGGTGCAGTACGGCTCGATCGACCCGGTCGTCTCCCGCGAGCTGTTCATCCGGCACGCCCTGGTGCAGGGCGAGTGGACGACGCACCACAGGTTCTGGGCGGCGAACCAGGCCGCGATCGAGCGGGTCGCCGAGCTGGAGGAGCGGGCTCGCCGCCGGGACATCCGGGTGGACGACGAGACGGTGTTCGAGCTCTACGACGCCCGGGTGCCCGCCGACGTCGTCTCGACCCGGCACTTCGACCGCTGGTGGAAGGAGGCCCGGCGGACCCAGCCGGACCTGCTGACCTTCACCCCGGAGATGCTCACCAACGCCGCGGCCGCCGGGCAGGTGCAGGCCGAGGACTACCCGGACGAGGTGCGGCTGACCCAGGGGCTGACCCTGCCGCTGTCCTACGCGTTCGCCCCGGGAGCGGCCGAGGACGGCGTCACCGTCGACGTCCCGCTGGGCGTCCTGGACACCCTGGCCGCGACCTCCGGGGAGTCGTTGGCGTTCACCGTGCCCGGGCAGCGGGCGGAGCTGGTCACCGAGCTGCTGCGCTCCCTGCCCAAGCAGCTGCGCCGCGGCCTCGTGCCCATCCCCGACCGGGTGCGTGAGGTGCTGCCGCACATCGACCCCACCGAGCCGCTGCTGCCGGCGCTGGAGCGCGAACTGCGCCGGGCCACCTCGGTCGTCATCCCGCCCGACGCCTGGCAGCCGGCCGAGGTGCCCGCCCACCTGCGGGCGACCTTCCGGGTGCTCGACGACCAGCAGCGTCCGCTGGCCCAGGGCAAGGACCTGACCGCGCTGCGCGCCGAGGTGGCACCGCACGCCCGGGCCAGCCTGGCGCGGGCGGCCTCCACCTACGAGCGCACCGGCCAGACCAGCTGGACCTTCGGGGACCTGCCGGCGACCGTGGAGGTGCAGCGCGGCGGCCACGTGGTCACCGCGTACCCGGCGCTGGTCGACGAGGGCGCGACGGTCGGCGTCCGGGTGGTGGCCACCCAGGCCGAGGCGATCCGGCTGGGCTGGTGCGGCGCGCGGCGGCTGCTGGTGCTGGTCGCCGGGGCACCGGTCAAGCAGGTGGTCAAGGGGCTGGGCCCGCGCAGCCGGCTGGCGCTGCAGTTCAACCCGGACGGCGAGATCCCCGACCTGGTGGCCGACTGCGTGGACGCGGCGGCCGACGAGCTCATCGCCGCGGGCGGCGGCCCGCCGCGCACCGAGGCGGCGTTCACCGCGCTGGTCGCCTCTGCGCGGGAGCAGTTGCTGCCGCTGACCTCCGACGCCGTCCGCCGGGTGGAGGCGGTGCTGACCCAGGCGCGCGAGGTCGCCATCGCCATCGGTGCCGCACCGGGACGCCGGGTGCCGGAGGCGGCGATCGCCGACCTGCGCGCCCAGATGGGCGGGCTGCTGCACCGCGGGTTCGTCGCCACCGCCGGCCGGCGCCGGCTGCCGGACCTCGTGCGGTACCTGACGGCCATGGCCCACCGGCTGGAGAAGCTGCCGGCGAACGCCGCTCGCGACGAGCTGTGGACGGCGCAGGTCGCCGCGGTGACGGCGGAGTACGCGCAGCTGCGTGCGGCCGCGCCGCCGAGCGGGGCGCCGGACGACCCGGTCACCCGGGTGCGCTGGATGATCGAGGAGCTCCGGGTGGGGCTGTTCGCGCAGACCGTCGGCACCCCCCGGCCGATCTCCGAGCAGCGGGTCTACAAGGCGATCGACGCCATCAGCGTGTGACGGCCCCGCCAGGGCCGTGGGGGTCAGGCGGGGTCGTTGGCCTCGCGGAGCAGGGCGGAGATCCGTTGGCGGGTCACGCCGAACATCGCGGCGATCCGGTTGATGCTCACGTCCTCGGCCTGCAGGGCGGCCGCCTGCTCCCGCCGCCAGGCGTGCCCGGCGGTGGAGAGGGCGCCGAGCACGGTGCTGATCCGCTCCACGATCAGCGGACGCGCCTCCGAGCCGACGACGTCCTGCCAGGGCAGGCCGGACGCCCGGGCCGCGAGGAGCGCCTCGGCCCGCGCCTTCGCCTGCTCCAGCTGGGCGGTGCAGGCGTCCAGCTCGGTGAGCAGGGTGCGCAAGGCGCGGGTGGCGTCGTCCTCGAACGGTCCGCCGGTCTCGGTCACGCCATCACCTCCTCGGGCATCGGTACGGACCGTTCGGCCCATCAGTTCAGTTGCACACTACTGGACTGAACGGTTATTGCATGCAACGACCATGACATGCAATGGGCGTTGCGTTTCGGCGTGCTCGATGGGATGGTGGTGCACCTGCCGGTTGCGTACAACCGGAGCTCTGCCTGCCGAGATGAGACCCGTGTCCTCCTTCACCGCGAGCATCGACCTGCCGCCCCGGGCGAGCAGCGTCCCGCTGGCCCGGCGTCTCGTCCGCGACGTGTTGCGCACCTGGCGCGCACCGCAGGACCCGGAGGACGCGGAGCTGCTGGTCACCGAGCTGGTGGCCAACGTCGTGGACCACGCCGGCGGTGACGTGCTGACGCTGGAGCTCAGCCTGGCCGGTGCCTGGCTGCGGGTCGGTGTGCTGGACGGCTCCGCGGTGGTGCCGGTGATCAGGGAGATGTCGCACACCGAGGAGCGGGGCCGGGGGATGCAACTGGTCGCTGCCATCGCGGAACGCTGGGGCTGCGAAGAGCACCGCGGCGGCAAGCGCGTGTGGTTCGAGCTGTCGCCCGCCGGCGTTGGGGAGCCCGCCGAGCCCTGACCGCCGCTGGTTTGCCGCCCCGGCGGGACGGGGACGGTCCGGGGGACCGCGACCGTCAGACGAAGGAGTCGTCGCATGAGTGAGCCGACCAGCCACACCGAGCCCGCCGGACAGGGCCTGTCCGACGAGGAGATGGTGGAGACCGTCGCCGGGCAGACCGACAGCGCCTCCGAGAACGCCGACGAGGCCGGCAGGGACTGGAACGGCGAGGCCGCGGACGCCCCGCAGCCGGACGCCGCGACCGACCCGACGGCCTAGTCCGGCCGCGACGCCGTCCTCGCCCCTCCCGGGTCCAGGACGGCGTCGCGCGCGGCACCCCAGCCGGCCCAGACCATCGGGGCCAGCAGCGCGATCAGCAGCACCAGGGGCCAGGTCCACCCGGTCGTGGCGTCGTGCAGCGCCCCCAGCACCACCGGCCCGGTCGAGGCGACCAGGTACCCCAGGCACTGGGCCACGCCACCCAGCCGGGCGGCCACCAGCGGGCTCGGGCTGCGCAGCACGATGAGCGTGAGGGCCAGGGCGAACCCGCCGCCCTGGGCCACGCCGAACACGGCCACCCAGACCAACGTGCCGCTGGCCGGGGCGAGCAGCAGCCCGCCGAGCCCGACGGCGTACGCGGTCAGCACGCCGGCCACCAGTGGCCGCTGGTCCGGCATCCGCCCGGCCGCTGCCGGCACCAGCAGTGCCCCGAGGGCGCCGGTGACGTTGGAGGCCGCCAGCAGCAGCCCACCTTCCCGGACCGGCACCCCGGCGTCGGCCAGCAGGGTGGGCAGCCAGGCGGCGAAGGAGTAGAACTGCACGCTCTGCAGGCCGAGGTAGGCGGTCACCTGCCGGGCCAGCGGCTGCCGCAGCAGCGACCACGAGCCGGCCTGCGGCGGCGCCGTCCGGGTGCCGCGCACCCCCGCCACCGGCAGCCAGAGCGCCAGGGCCGCGAGGGCGAGCACCAGCCAGGAGGCGAGCGCCACCCGCCACTCCAGCCCCAGTGCCGCGCCGATCGGCACGGTGAGCCCCGCGGCGGCGGCCGCGCCGATGTTCAGCGACGCTGAGTAGGCGCCCATCACCGCGCCGGGCCGGGTGAACTCCCGTTTGACGTAGGCCGGCATCAGCACGTTCGCGATGGCGATCGCCGCGCCGGCCACCAGGCTGCCGGCGTACAGGAGCGCGACCGGTGGCAGCAGCCGCAGGGCGATGCCACCGGCCAGCAGCACGAGCGAGGCGGCCACCGCCGTCTCCAGCCCGATCCGGCGGGCCAGCCGGGGGGCGAGCGGGGCGAAGGCACCGAAGCAGAGCACCGGGAGCGCGGTCAGCAGGCCGGCCAGCGCGCTGCTCAGGCCGGTGTCCGCACGCAGGGCGCCCAGCAGCGGGGCCACCGCGACGACGGCCGGTCGCTGGTTCAGCGCCACGACGACGATCGCCGCGACCAGCAGCAGCACCGCGCCCCGCGAGCGGACCCGCGGTGCGGCGACGTCGGTCACCGCCGCACGACCCCGCCCCGGGGAGGACGGGGTCCTGCGGCCATCAGCCGGCGGGGGTGAGCATCCCGGCGCCGACGGTGGCGTTGGTCGCCTCGTCGATCAGGATGAAGCGGCCGGTCACCCGGTTGCGGTGGTAGTCGTCGACGAACAGCGGCTGGGTGGTGCGCAGCCGCACCCGGCCGATGTCGTTGAGACCCAGCCCGGTCGCGTCGGTCTCCCGGTGCAGCGTGTTGACGTCCAGCCGGTACTGCAGCTCCTTGACCATCGCGCGCACCGTGCGGGTGGTGTGCTTGACGGCCAGCCGCATCCGCGGGGTCAACGGGGCATCGGCCATCCAGCAGACCAGCGCGTCGAGGTCCTGGGTGACCTGCGGGGCGTTGTGCGGGCGGCAGATCATGTCGCCGCGGGAGACGTCGAGGTCGTCGGCCAGCCGCACGGTCACCGACATGGGCGGGAAGGCCGCCTCCACCGGGCCGTTCGGCCCGTCGATCGCGGTGATCGTGGTGGTCAGCCCGCTGGGCAGCACCTGCACCTCGTCGCCGGGGCGCAGCACGCCGGCGCCGACCCGGCCGGCGTAGCCGCGGTAGTCGTGGAAGGCGTCGGACTGCGGCCGGATCACGTACTGGACCGGGAACCGGGTGTCGACGAGGTTCCGGTCGCTGGCCACGTGCACGTGCTCCAAGTGGTGCAGCAGCGAGGTGCCCTCGTACCAGGGCATGTTCGTGGACCGGGTCACCACGTTGTCGCCCTGCAGCGCGGAGATCGGGACGACCGTGAGGTCGGGGACCTCGAGCTTGGTGGCGAAGGCGGTGAACTCGTCGCGGATGCCCTCGAAGACGTCCTCCGACCAGTCGACCAGGTCCATCTTGTTCACCGCGACCACCAGGTGCGGCACCCGGAGCAGAGAGGCCAGGAAGGCGTGCCGGCGGCTCTGTTCGACCATGCCCTTGCGGGCGTCGACCAGCACGATCGCCAGGTCGGCGGTCGAGGCGCCGGTGACCATGTTGCGGGTGTACTGCACGTGCCCGGGGGTGTCGGCGAGGATGAACGTGCGCCGCGGGGTGCTGAAGTAGCGATAGGCGACGTCGATCGTGATGCCCTGCTCGCGCTCGGCGCGCAGCCCGTCGGTGAGCAGCGCCAGGTCGACGTAGTCGCCCCGGCTGGCCCGCTCGATCGCGGCGTACTGGTCCTCGAACACGGCCTTGCTGTCGTACAGCAGGCGGCCGATCAGCGTGCTCTTGCCGTCGTCGACGGAGCCGGCGGTGGCGATGCGCAAGATGTCCTTGCGGGCGTGCGCGATCTCCGCGGCTGCCTCGGCGGCGGCGGAGTGGACGTCGATGGGTGCCTCGGCGGAGGTCATCGGGCGGCCTCTTCCCTGTCTCGTCGGAGGTCTCGCTGGCGGGGGGCTCCGTGGAGGCGGACGCTGGGCACCACGTCCACGGAGAGGTGACGGTGTTCGTCTTCGCTGCCGCAGTGCCCGCGCTGATGGTCGTGCTGCTGGGTTACGTCGTCGGCTACGTCGTCACCGAGTGGGCCAGCGGGCTGATCGGCGCGGCGTTCGGGGCGCCGCTGGGCCCGGGCGTGCCCGAGGTGGTCGGCTGGCTGACCGGGCTGGTGCTCCTGGGCGTCGTCGTCCGGGTGCTGGTCGACCGCCGCCGGCGCATGCGGCGGTCGCTGCGCCGGGCCCGCGTCCAGGGGCGGCAGGCCCAGGTCGAGCGGCTGGAGGCCGCGTTGGCCGCGCGTGCTCGCCGCCATCAGGACCGCCATCAGAAGTAGCCCTCCTTCTTGCGGTCCTCCATGGCGGCGTCGCTGACCTTGTCGTCACCGCGGGTGGCGCCGCGCTCGGTCAGCCGGGTCACCGCGATCTCGGCGATGACCTCCTCGATGCTGGTGGCCGTCGAGCGGACGGCCGCGGTCAGGTTCGCATCGCCGACGGTGCGGTACCGGACGCTCTCGCGCAGCACCTGCTCGCCGTCCCGGGGCGTGATGAACTCGTTGACCGCGTAGAGCATCCCCTGACGGTCGACGACGTCCCGTTCCCGCGCCAGGTACAGCGGCGGGATCGCGATCTCCTCCTGGAGGACGTAACCCCAGATGTCCAGCTCGGTCCAGTTCGACAGCGGGAACACCCGGATCGACTCGCCGAGGTGGGTACGGCCGTTGTAGAGGTCCCAGAGCTCGGGGCGCTGGTTCTTCGGGTCCCACTGGCCGAACTCGTCGCGGAAGGAGAACATCCGCTCCTTGGCCCGGGCCTTGTCCTCGTCGCGCCTCGCGCCGCCGAAGAGCGCGGTGAAGCCGTGCTGCTCCACGGCGTCCAGCAGCACCGGGGTCTGGATCCGGTTGCGCGACCCGTTGGGCTCCTGACGCACCGTGCCGGCGGCGATGGCGTCGGGCACCGAGGCGACCACCAGCTCCACGCCCAGCTCGGCGACCCGCTTGTCCCGGAACTCCAGGACCTCGGGGAAGTTCAGCCCGGTGTCGACGTGCATCACCGGGAAGGGGATGCGGGCCGGTGCGAACGCCTTGCGGGCGAGCTCGAGCATGACGATCGAGTCCTTGCCGCCGGAGAAGAGCAGCACCGGCCGCTCGGACTCGGCTGCCACCTCGCGGATCACGTGGACGGACTCGGCCTCCAGCGTCTGCAGCTGGGTGAGCCGGTGGTCGGCGATGGACACGCTGTCGAGCTCCCGGGGACGACGGCAGACGTCGCCGGCCGGCGACGCGATCAGTGGGGCAACCCCATCGACGTGATGGGGATTCCCGGCACCAGTGTCCGGCATGGCGCCCTCGGGCCCGGCGGCCGGTCGGCTCAGCCGGTGGCGCCGGGCTGCTCGACGACCGCGGTCGCGTCCCCGGGGCGGCCGGGCGGGGTCGACCGGCCGGACGCGTCGGTGATGGCGGAGAAGTAGGCAGCGGCCTGCTCCGGCCGGGGCGTCACGAACACCCCGCGCGCCTCCACCAGCGGCTGGTCCGGGGCCGCGGCCAGCGCGATCGTCCCGAAGACCGTGCTCCGGCGGCCGGCGTTCTCGCGGACCGCCGCCCGCAGCACCAGTGCCGTCTCCAGGGGTACCGGACGGCGGTAGTCCAGCTCCAGCCGCGCCGTCATGCCCCAGAGCCCGGCCGCGATCGCCGCGGAGCCGAGCAGCTGGTCCATCATCAGCGCGCTGATCCCGCCGTGCACGTAGCTCGGTGGGCCCTCGTAGGCCAGCCCCAGCGCCACCTCGGTGACCACGCCGTCGTCCTCGCGCCGGATGACCAGGGGCGGGGCCAGCGGGTTCCCGACGCCGCTGACCGGGTTGAAGACCCGGCGCGCCTGCCCCGGGTCGTCGAGCGCCGGCAGCTGGTCGCGGCTGCGTCGGGCGGCCGACAGCCGGGCGGTGACCTGCCGGACGGCGACGGCCGCCGACCGCAGCTCGGCAGCCGGGACCGTCGTCGTCACCGCGGTGCCGACCAGCTCGCGCAGGGCGCTGCCCAGGTCGGTGACGGCTGCCAGCAGCTCGGCCTCGGTCGCGGTCCCCTCGATCGTCACCCGTGGATCAGACCAGGTGGTCCGATGGCCGGGGCAGGAGGGGGCCGGGCGCCTGGTCCGCAGGCGGGGCGGCTGGAGCTGGACTACCGACGTCCGGTACCCCTGGAGACGGCACTGGTTCTGCGGGCGGCGGCACGCCAAAACCCCGGCCGCCGGACCCCGG